>NZ_JBBDQW010000009.1:0-28619 GCF_040905785.1 Tistlia sp. | reverse complement strand
GCCTGCTCGTCTGAAAAGGAGGCGGCCCGGCAAGCCTTTGCCGGGCCGTTTCCGCGTTTTCGCCCGCGCCGTCACGCCCCTCGACAGGCTCGGGACGAAGCGCAGGGGTGGGCGTCTTCTGTTTTCGCTTCGCCGCGCGCCTTGACGCTGGGCGCCGGAGCGGCGGCTCAGCCGGCCTTCTTGCGGCGGCCGCCCTTCTTGGCGGCGCCGGCGTTGGCCGTGCCGAGGCCGATCTTGCGGGCGAACTCGGAGCGCTGCTTGGCGTAGTTGGGCGCGACCATCGGGTAGTCGGCCGGCAAGCCCCACTTCGCCCGGTACTCCTCGGGCGTCATATTGTAGGCGGCGCGCAGGTGCCGCTTCAGGGTCTTCAGCTTGCGCCCGTCCTCGAGGCAGATCAGGTAGTCGGGGGTGATCGAGCGTCGCACCGGCACGGCGGGAGTCGGCTTCTCCTCCGGCGCCTCGACGGAAGAACCGTCCGCGCCCTTGAGGGCGGCGTGAACGGAAGCGATGATCGAGGGGATGTCCGTGCTGGCGACGGGATTGTTCTTCAGGTAAGCGACGACGACTTCCGTGGTCAGCCCCAGCAGACCCCCGTCGTTCTTCGCTTCGTCTGCTCTTTCGTCCATGGAATCCCTGCCCATTGTGTTCTGCGTTCGAGAAACGCAGAGGACGATAAGCGAAGCTTCGTCAAAATCAAACAAAAAAGCGACTTGTTTGACTTGGCAGAGATTTGATCCCTTGCCGCCGAGAGCTCGCAGGACTTGCAGAAGCCGGCCGCTTCACAAGAGTCCGATGGACTGGCAAGGAAAGGTTGTGACCGGCAACGGCTTCCAATCCTGGTGTTCGGCTTTTTCCGGGTGTCGACATATGGTAGCGTTCGCCTTCTCCGCAGCGTGACTGGTTCCGAACAGACCCCATGAACGAGAACATCGTGGCCGTGGCTTCCGACCATGCGGGATTCGCCATGAAATCCCTGCTGACGGACGAGCTCAGAAGGCTCGGCTTCCAGGTCCTGGACCTCGGCACCGGCTCGGAGGAGTCGGTCGACTATCCCGATTTCGGCAGGGCGCTGGCCGAGTCGATCGCCGACGGCCGGGCGCCCCGCGGCGTCGTCGTCTGCGGCACCGGCATCGGCATCTCGATCGCGGCCAACCGCAATCCCGCCGTCCGGGCCGCGCTGTGCCGCGATACCACCGCCGCCCGCCTGTCGCGCGAGCACAACGACGCCAACGTCCTGGCCCTCGGCGCCCGCCTGACCGGCGACGAGGTCGCGCTCGATTGCCTGCGCGTGTTCCTGGCGACGCCTTTCGCCGGCGGGCGCCACCAGCGGCGGGTCGACAAGCTGGGCGCGGGCGCGTAGGTCCGGGCTCTTCGATTCTTCGCCTACCGGCCCCGGTTCCGGCGCCCCCCGGGCAAGCAGCTAGAGAGGAACGCCTCGCATGACCGCAGATTCCGCCCCGACGCAGACGCGCGACTTCTTCACCGCGCCGCTCGCCGCCAGCGATCCCGCGCTCGCCGCTGCCATCGAGGGCGAGCTGCATCGGCAGCAGGAGCAGATCGAGCTGATCGCCTCGGAAAACATCGTCTCGCGCGCGGTGCTCGAGGCACAGGGCTCGGTGCTGACCAACAAGTACGCCGAAGGCTATCCCGGGCGGCGCTACTACGGCGGCTGCGAGCACGTCGACGTCGTCGAGCAGCTCGCCATCGACCGCGCCAAGCAGCTCTTCGACTGCGGGTTCGCCAACGTGCAGCCCCATTCCGGCGCCCAGGCCAACCAGATCGTCATGCTGGCCCTGCTGAAACCGGGCGACACCATCATGGGGCTGTCGCTCTCGGCCGGCGGCCACCTGACTCACGGCGCCGCGCCGAACCTCTCCGGCAAGTGGTTCAACGCGGTGCAGTACGGCGTGCGCCGGCAAGACGGGCGCATGGACTTCGACGAGATCGCGGCGCTGGCCCGGGAGCACAAGCCGAAGCTGCTGATCACCGGCGGCTCGGCCTATCCGCGCACCATCGACTTCGCCCGCTTCCGCGAGATCGCCGATTCGGTCGGCGCGCTCTTCATGGTCGACATGGCGCACTTCGCCGGTCTCGTGGCGGGCGGCGCGCACCCGAGCCCGCTGCCCCATGCCGACGTGGTCACGACGACGACCCACAAGACCCTGCGCGGGGCGCGCGGCGGCATGGTGCTGACCAACGACGAGGCGATCGCCAAGAAGATCAACTCGGCGGCCTTCCCCGGTCTGCAAGGCGGCCCGCTGATGCACGCCATCGCCGGCAAGGCGGCGGCCTTCGGCGAAGCGCTGAAGCCGGAGTTCCGGGACTACGCCAGGCGGATCGTCGAGAACGCCCAGGCGCTGGCCGAGACGCTGAAGGTCGGCGGCGTCGACATCGTCTCCGGCGGCACCGACACCCATGTCGTCCTGGTCGACCTGCGTCCCAAGAACCTGACCGGCGACGTCACCGAGAAGAGCCTCGACCGGGCCGGGATCACCTGCAACAAGAACGGCGTGCCCTTCGACCCCGAGAAGCCGACCGTGACGTCGGGCGTGCGGCTCGGCACGCCGGCCGGAACCACGCGCGGCTTCGGGGTCGCTGAGTTCGAGGAGATCGGCCGCCTGATCATCGAGGTGCTCGACGGCCTGTCGGCCGATGCCGCGGACAACGGCGCGGTCGAGCGGCGGGTGCGCGAGAAGGTGCAAGCGCTGTGCCGGCGCTTTCCGATCTATCCGGGGATCGGCGCCTAGGGGTAGGCCGCGAAGAGCCAGGGGACGGTCCCGCAAGGGGACGATCAAGAGGGGGACGACCAGAGATGCGCTGCCCGTTCTGCGGCTTCGCCGACACCCAGGTGAAGGATTCGCGCCCGACCGAGGACAACTCGGCGATCCGGCGGCGCCGCCAGTGCCCGCGCTGCGCCGCGCGCTTCACCACCTTCGAGCGCGTTCAGCTGCGCGAGCTGACCATCGTCAAGTCCGAGGGCAAGCGCGAGCCCTTCGACAGGGAGAAGCTGTTCCGCTCGATGTCGATCGCGCTCAGGAAGCGGCCGGTCGAGCGCGACCGGCTGGAGCAGATCGTCAACCAGATCACCCGCCGACTCGAAAGCTCGGGCGAAAGCGAGATCCGCAGCAAGGTGATCGGCGAGATGGTGATGGACACGCTGCGCGACATCGACAAGGTCGCCTTCGTGCGCTTCGCCTCGGTCTACAAGGATTTCCACGAAGTCGAGGACTTCGAGAAGATCATCGGCGACCTGGGCGGCGAGCTCGGCGAAGGTCTCGTCGGGGAGCGCGACTGAGCGTTGGCGGGCGTGAGGCTGGCCGGCGAAGGGCTGGCGGGCGGGCTTCGGTCAGGCGGCCAACAGGAAGCGCAGCAGTCCGGCCTCGGCCTCCCACTCCGCCAGCTTGACCGCGGCCAGGGCGAGCAGGCCGACGCCGGCCCAGCTGCCGAGGGAGAGCAGCGCCACCGTCGCGGCGGTCCGCCGGCCGCTCCAGGCCGGCTGCGCCGCCAGGTCGGACGTGCCGCCGCCGTAGGTCGCCGCCGCCAGGCGGTCCGAATAGTCGAGGTGACGAAGCGGCTGGGGCATTGGGGGCATCCTCTGTGCGGGGTCGGCTCTCAGGCTGCGGTTTTCTGGCCGCGCGACTACCTTGGACCAGCAAGAGTTACCGAACCCTTAACGACTCTCTTAACGACTCTCCTAACGACCCTCTCCGCGAAGGCCCCCGGCGCCGCTCTCTCGGCGCCGTTTGCCCGGGACCTTCCGGAAGGCGCAGGCATCGGCTCCAGCCGGCGACGACGCACGCCCTGCTGGACAGGAGGGGCCGAACGTCCTAGCTAACCGGCATGTTCACCGGGATCGTCACCGATCGGGGCCGGGTGCGCGCGCTGGACCAGCGCGGCGACCTGCGCATCGAGATCGACACCGCCTACGACACCGCGACGCTGGAGCTCGGCGCCTCGGTCGCCTGCAACGGCTGCTGCCTGACCGTCGTCGCCAAGGGCGAGGCCGGGGAGGGCCGCGGCTGGTTCGCCGTCGATGCCTCGGCGGAGACCCGCTCGAAGACCGCGATCGGCGACTGGCGGGTCGGCACGGCGGTCAACCTGGAGCGCTCTCTGCGCCTCGGCGACGAGCTCGGCGGCCACCTGGTCTCGGGCCACGTCGACGGCCTGGCGGAGGTCGTGGAGATCCGTCCGGAGGGCGACTCGATGCGTTACCGCTTCGCCGCGCCGGCGGCGCTCGGCCGCTTCCTGGCGCCCAAGGGCTCGGTCGCGCTCGACGGCGTCTCCCTGACCGTCAACGAGGTCGAGGCGCCCGGGGGCGAGGGGCCGGAGGCGCGCATGATCTTCGGCTGCAACGTCATCCCGCACACCGCCGAGGTCACGACCTTTGGCAGCTACGGCCCGGGCCAGCGGGTCAACCTGGAGATCGACCTGATCGCCCGCTACGTCGCCCGCCTGGTGCCGGCACCGCTGCGGGAGGCCTGAGCATGGCGGGTATCGCAGAGGGCCGGGCCGGGGCGCTGCCGGGCGGCGAGGGCGGGGCCGCGGAGGACGCGCCCTGGCGGGTCAGCTTCCGCGAGCTGGTCTCGCCGATCGAGGAGATCATCGAGGAGGCCCGCAACGGCCGCATGTTCGTCCTCGTCGACGACGAGGACCGCGAGAACGAGGGCGACCTGGTGATCCCGGCGCAGATGTGCACGCCGGCCGCGATCAACTTCATGGCGACCTACGGCCGCGGCCTGATCTGCCTCGCCCTGACGCGCCGGCGCATCGAGCAGCTCGGCCTGCCGATGATGGCGCGCAAGAACGAGAGCCGCCACGACACCGCCTTCACCGTCTCGATCGAGGCCAAGGAGGGCGTCACCACCGGCATCTCGGCGCCGGACCGGGCGCGCACCGTGGCCGTCGCCATCGACCCGGCGAGCGGCCCCGACGATCTGGCCATGCCGGGACACGTCTTCCCCTTGATGGCGCGCGACGGCGGCGTGCTGGTCCGCACCGGCCACACCGAGGCGGGGGTCGATCTGGCGCGCCTCGCCGGCCTCAATGCCTCGGCCGTGATCTGCGAGATCATGAACGACGACGGCACGATGGCCCGGCGCGACGACCTGATCGCCTTCGCCCAGCGCCACGGGCTCAAGCTGGCGACCATCGCCGACCTGATCGCCTACCGCCGCCGCCACGACAAGATCGTCGAGCGCGCCGAGCAGGGCGAGCTCGACAGCCGCCACGGCGGGCGCTTCTCGCTGCGCCTCTATCGCAACGTCGTGACCGGCGCCGAGCACGTCGCGCTGTGGAAGGGTGCGATCGACGATGGCAAGCCGGTGCCGGTGCGCGTCCACGCCCTCTCGGTGCTCGACGACGTGCTGGGCGACACCGCGCTGCACCGCGGCGGGGAGCTGCAGGAAGCGCTGCGTCTGGTCGGCGAGGAGGGACGGGGCGTCGTCGTGCTGATCCGCGAGGCCGGCGCCCAGTCGCTCGCCGAGGCGCTGCGCGCGCGGCGCGGCGAGGGCGGCCAGCCGGTCACGGCCCTGCGCGACTACGGCGAGGGCGCGCAGATCCTGATCGATCTCGGGGTGCGCGACCTGATCCTGCTGCACAACACCCGCCACACCATCGTCGGCGTCGACGGCTACGGCCTGCGGGTGGTCGGCCAGCGCCCGCTGCAGCCCTAGAGGCGGGAAACACAGGGACCTTTCGAGCATGACCGACGCCCCGCACGTGATGATCGTCGAGGCCCGCTTCTACGCGGACATCGCCGACGAGCTGATCAAGGGCGCCATGGCGACCCTCGAGGCCGCCGGCGCGACCTTCGAGCGCTTCGCCGTGCCGGGCGCCTTCGAGATCCCGGCGGCGATCACCTACGCGGTGCGCTCGATGGACTTCTACGCCGGCCGGCGGCGCTTCGACGGCTACGTCGCCCTGGGCTGCGTGATCCGCGGCGAGACCACCCACTACGACTACGTTTGCGGCGAGAGCGCGCGCAAGCTGGCCGACCTCTCGACCCAGTACGCCCTGGCGCTCGGCTACGGCATCCTGACCGTCGAGGACGAAGCGCAGGCCTGGGCGCGAGCCGGCGTCGAGCGCAAGAACAAGGGCGGCGGCGCCGCGCAGGCCTGCCTCGACATGATCGCGCTGAAGCGCCACTTCCACCTGTTCCCGCGCTGACCATGACGGAGCCGGCGAAGCGCAGGGGCAAGGGCCCGGGCTCGAAGGGCGACGGCAAGCGCCGCTCGGCGCGCCTCGCCGCGGTCCAGGCGCTCTACCAGATCCAGATCGCCGGCATCGCGCCCGACGCCGTGGTCCTGGAGTTCCTGCAGCACCGGGTCAGCGAGGACATCGACGGGCGCGTGCTCGGCGAGCTGGACCAGGCGCTCTTCGCCGAGCTGGTGCGCGAGAGCCACGCCCGGATCGGCGAGCTCGACGACATGCTCTCGGCGGTGGTCGACGAGGAGTGGAGCGTGGAGCGCCTCGACAAGCTGCTGCGCGTCCTGCTGCGCGCCGGCCTCTACGAGCTGGCTTACAAGTACGAGGTGCCAGCGCGCGCCATCATCTCGGAGTACGTCGCCATCGCCCACGACTTCTTCTTCGGCAAGGAGCCGGCCATGGTCAACGGCATGCTCGATCGCCTGGCCCGCTCGCTGCGCGAGGAGGAGTTCCAGGCCTAAGGGAGCCCGGCGGAGGGTCCAATGCGCGGCGAGTTCGAGACGATCGCCAGGCTCTACGCCCCGCTGGCCGCCGGCGCGCCCGGCGCCTTCGGGCTGCGCAACGACGCCGCCGTGGTCGAGCTGGCCCCGGGCGAGCGGAGCGTGGTCACGCTCGACGCCATGGTCGAGGGCGTGCACTGGCTGCCGGCCGACCCGCCCGAGGCCGTCGCGCGCAAGCTGCTGCGCGTCAACCTCTCGGACCTCGCGGCGATGGGCGCGGTTCCGCGCAGCTACCTGCTGGCGACCTGCCTGGGACCCTCGGTCGGGGATGCCTGGCTCGAGGGCTTCGTCGCCGGCCTCGCCGCCGACCAGGAGCGTTACGGCGTGACGCTGCTGGGCGGCGACACGACGCGCACGCCCGGCCCGACCTGCCTCAGCCTGACCGCGCTCGGCGCGATATCCGAAGGCCCCTGCCTGATGCGCAGCACCCTCAAGGCCGGCGACGGGCTCTACGTCTCGGGCACGATCGGCGACGGCGCCCTGGGCCTCGACGTGCTGCAGGACCGGATCGAGGGGCTGGCGGCAGCCGACCGTGACTTCCTGGCCGAGCGCTACCGCCTGCCGCAGCCGCGCACGACGCTTGGCCCGGCGCTCCTGGGCTTGGCCAGCGCCTGCCTGGACGTCTCCGACGGCCTCGTGGCCGACGCCAGCCATCTGACCGAGGAGTCGGGGGTCGACCTGGAGATCGAGGCGGCCGCCGTGCCGCTCTCTGCGGCCGTGCGCGCCGCGCTCGGGCACCGGCCCGACCTCCTGCCCCGGGTCCTGACCGGCGGCGACGACTACGAGCTGCTGTTCGGGGTGGCCGCTGGACGGGAGGGCGAGGTCGCGGCCCTGAGCGCGCGCCTCGCGCTGCCGCTGACCCGCATCGGCCGGGCCGTTCCGGCACGGGCCGCCGAGGGCGGTGCGGTGCGCGTGCTCGACGAAGCCGGCCGGCCGCTGGCGCTCGAGACCCGCGGCTGGACCCACTTCTGAAGCACCGGGCGCGCAGACGCCGTTAACCAGGCCCTAACGGCGGGGCCCTAGGGTTGGGCGATGCGCCGCGCCATCCTCCTCTTCCTCGTCATCCTGCTGCTCGGCGGTGGCGGCATCGCCTTCTGGAAGGTCGGGCTGCCCTACCTCCAGGAGCGCGAGGCCGAGTCGGCGGCCACGGCGCCGGCGCCGCAGCCGCTCTTCGTCACTCTCGATCCCTTCATGGTGCCGATGATCCGCGGCGGCGTCGTGACCCGGCACCTGACCCTCGCGATCAAGCTGGAGGTCCGGGACGACGCCGGGCTCCTGCTCGTCGAAGGCCGGATCCCGCATCTGCGCGACAGGCTGCTCCGCGAGCTCTACGGTCTCTACGCGCTGCGTTACGTCCAGGAGCACGCCCGGGAGCTCGACTACACCAAGGAGCGGCTGATGAAGGCCGGCAACGAGCTGCTCGGCGAGCCGGTCGTGATCGACGTCCTGGTCACCGGCATCGAGAACCGCGAGTTTCAGCGCCCGCGCGGCTGAGGGGCCGGCGATCCGGCCCGCTCCGGCCGCCTTCCGGCTCAAGGCAGACCTGCGGGCGCGGCGGCTGGAAGGCCGTGAGCGCTTTGCCTATGCTCGCGCGCCATGAGCGCTCTCGCACCCTCGTCCAGGCCGCCGTCTCCGGCCGCCGGGCCGCAAGACCCGACGGTTCGCAACGTCTGGCTGCTCGCGGTCTGCCAGGCGCTGTCGATGAGTGCGCAGTCGCTGCTGATGACGATCACGGCGATCGTCGGCGGCAGCCTGGCCACGGACCCGGCGCTGGCGACGCTGCCGCTGGCACTCCAGTTCCTGGCGATGATGCTGGGCACCGTGCCGGCCTCCCTGCTCATGAAGCATCGGGGCCGGCGCTTCGGCTTCCTGCTCGGCGCGCTCTTCGGCCTGCTCGGCGCCGGACTCGGGTTCGAGGCGGTGTGGCAAGCCGACTTCCTGCTGCTCTGCGGTGCGGGCTTCTGCTTCGGCCTGTTCGCGGCCGGCGCCATGTACTACCGCTTCGCCGCCGCCGACACCGCGAGCGAGACCTTCAAGCCGAAGGCGATCTCCCTGGTGCTGGCGGGCGGCGTCGTCGCCGGCGTGCTTGGGCCGGAGCTGGCCAAGCACACCCGCGACCTCTTCGAGCCGGTGATGTTCGCCGGCGCCTACGTCTCGATCGGCGTGCTGATGCTGCTGTCGATGGCGGTCCTGACCCTGGTCCGCATCCCGCTGCCGGAGCGCGAGAGCGGAGGCGGCGGCCGGCCGATGCGCGAGATCGCCGCCCAGCCGGTGTTCCTGGTGGCGGTGCTCTGCGGCATGGTCGGCTACGGCGCCATGAACCTGATCATGGTCTCGACGCCGCCGGCGATGATCGCCTGCGACCATCCCTTCGAGACCGCGGCCTTCGTCATCCAGCTCCACGTCATCGCCATGTACGGGCCCTCCTTCGTCACCGGCAGCCTGATCCAGCGGGTCGGCATCCACCGGATCCTCGGCCTCGGCGCCCTGCTGATCCTGGGCTGCGTCGCGATCAACCTGACCGGCGTCGAGGTCGAGCAGTTCGGCGGCTCGCTGATCCTGCTCGGGCTGGGCTGGAACTTCCTGTTCGTCGGCGGCTCGACGCTGCTGACCCGGACCTACCGCCCGGAGGAGAAGGCCAAGGTGCAGGCGGCCAACGACCTCTGCGTCTTCACCACGGTCGCGATCACCGCCTTTTCCAGCGGCGCGATCCACAAGGCGCTCGGCTGGGAGGCGCTGAACCTGGCGGTCGTGCTGCCGCTGCTGCTCGTGCTCCTGGCCGTGCTCCGCCTGCGCGGCCGCGAGCGTCGCCTGGCGGCGGCCGAGTAGCCCGCTCACTCCTCGGCGAGGCCGAGCAGGTTGCGGCTGAAGCGGCGCTGCGCCGCCGGCAGGGGGGCGAGGTGGCGCAGCACGAAGTTGCGCATCGCCTGGGCCAGCGGGCTCTTCAGCCGGGTCATGCCGAACAGGCGGTCGGTGAAGTCGAGGACCTTGCGGCCGATCGGCCGGCGTTCGGCGTCGTAGCCGTCGAGCGTGCCCGCGGCCAGCCGCCTGGCGAAGGAGACGGAGTCCCAGATGCCCAGGTTCATGCCGCGTCCGCCGGCCGGCGAGTGGACATGGGCGGCGTCGCCGGCCAGGCAGCAGCGCCCCTTGCGGTAGCTTTCGACCTGGCGCAGCGCGACTTGGAAGTCCGACTGCCAGTGCTCCGCGATCAGCCTGGCGCCCGCGGGCAGCCGCCCGACGACCCCGGGCGCCGTGGAGACCAGCCGCCAGCGGTCGCCCTTGATCCGGGCGAAGAAGTCGGCGTGGCCGTCGCGATGCATGTAGAGATTGATGTTCTCCGCCGCCGTCGGCCAGTCCAGGGTGACGTCGGCGAGGCTCCAGTGCTCCTCGTAGCGCTTGCCGGCGAAGTCCAGGCCCAGGGCCTCGCGCACGGTCGAGCGCGCGCCGTCGGCGCCGAGCAGCCAGGCCGCCCTGACCTCGGCTTCGCCGGAAGGCGTCTTCAGGCGCGCGGTCACGCCGGCCCCGTCGTCCTCGAAGGAGACCAGCTCGGTGGCGCGCTCCACCGAGACGCCCCGCTCGGCCAGCGTCTCCTCGAACAGCCGCTCGGTCTCGTCCTGCGGCAGCCCGAGCAGGTAGTCGCGGGGCAGGTCGCGCCCCTGGAAGCGCATCGTCACCAGCTTCTCGCCCTCGAAGAAGAGGGCGGCGCCGTGGATCTCGATGCCGGCGGCGACCATGCGCCCGGCGAGACCCGAAGGCTCGAGCAGCTCCAGGGTCTTGGCGTTGACCGCCAGCGCCTTGCTGAGGTCGGTGCGGCCCGCGTTCCGATCGACAATCCGCACCGAGCGGCCCAGCCGGTTCAGCTCCAGCGCCGCGGCCAGGCCGGCCGGCCCGGCGCCCACCACCAGCACCTCCAGGCTCTCGCCCGCCGCCGTCGCCATCTCGGAAGTCCCCCCACTTTGAACCACCCTCGCGATCATAGCATCGCCGGCAGACCGCGCGGAGGGGCGGCCTTGTCAGTGGGGCTTGCCGGGCCCCTTGAGCCCGCGGCCGAGGGCGATCGAGTCGCTGCCGAGGCGCTGGCGCACGCTCTCGATGGCGCGGGCGACCTCGGCCCGCCGGCCGCGGTCGGGTTCCAGCAGGTCCGGCTGGTCGGCCTCGGCGGCCGGCACCAGCTCGGAGGCGCCGATGCCGATCAGGCGGAAGGCCGTGCCGTCGCAGGCCGGCAGCAGCAGCGCCTCGCCCTCGCGGTAGAGCACCTCGGCGAGCTGGGTCGGGCTGGCCAGGCGATGGCTGCGCGTCAGGTTGCGGAACTGCCCGGTCTTGAGTTTCAGGGTCACGGTGCGGGCGCCGAGCTCGGCCTTGCGCAGCCGCCGGGCGACCTTCTCGCAGAGCGGCCAGAGCTCGGCGAGCAGCGCCTGGGGGTCGCCGAAGTTGCGCTCGAAGGTGGTCTCGGCGGAGATCGACTTGGTCGGCTGGTCGGGCTCGACGCGGCGGTCGTCGAGGCCCCGGCACATCCGGTAGAGGCGGCGGCCGATGGCGCCGTGGCGGGCGATCAGCTCGAACTCCTCGTAGGGCCAGAGGTCGCGCACCTTGCGGATGCCCTCGCGCTCCAGGGCGGCGTTGAGCGCCCTGCCGACGCCCCACAGCAGCGAGACCGGCCGGTCGGCCAGGAAGTCGCGGGCCTCGGCGGCGCCGATCACGGCGAAGCCGCGCGGCTTGTCGAGGTCCGAGGCGATCTTGGCCAGGAACTTGTTGTGGCTGAGGCCGATCGAGACGGTCAGCCCGAGGTCGCGCTCGATCTCCGCGGCCAGGCGCGCCAGGACGACCGCCGGCGGAGCCTGGTGCAGCCGCTCGGTGCCGGTCAGGTCGAGGAAGGCCTCGTCGATCGACAGCGGCTCGACCAGCGGGGTCAGCGCCCGCATGCGCGCCCGGATCTCCTCGCCGGCGGCCCGGTACTTGGCCATGTCGGGCTTGATGACGACAGCGTCCGGGCAGGCGGCCAGGGCCTTGAACATCGGCATGGCCGAGCGGACGCCGTAGAGGCGGGCGACGTAGCAGGCCGCGGCGACGACGCCGCGCTGGCCGCCGCCGACGATCACCGGCCGGTCGCGCAGGCCGGGATCGTCGCGCTTCTCGACCGAGGCGTAGAAGGCGTCGCAGTCGAGGTGCGCGATCGAGAGGCCGGTCAGCTCCGGGTGAGCGACCAGGCGCCGGCTGCGGCAGGAGGGGCAGCGGCCTTCCGGGCTCCCGCGCGGCGGCGCGGTCAGAGCGCAGCAGTCCCGGCAGAGCTGGGTCACCGCCCGGCGGCCTCCGCCAGCTCCTCGGTGCGCCACAGCCAGGCGGCGCCGCGCACGCCCGAGTCGGCACCGTGGCGCGGGGCCACGATCGGCGTGTCGGGTCGGTCGGAGAAGACCCAGCCGGCGAGCCGCGGCGGCACCTCGCGATAGAGCAGGGAGAGCTCCGAGAGGCCGCCCCCGAGGACGATCACATGGGGATCGAGAATGTTCACCACGTGAGCCAGCGCGCGGCCCAGGCGCTCGACGTAGCGCTCCAGGGCCGCGGTCGCGCGCGGCTCGCCGGCCGCGGCAGCCGAGGCCGCCTCCCGGCCGGTCGCCGCGCCGGCCTCGCGCGCCAGCGCCGGGCCCGACAGGAAGGTCTCGATGCAGCCGGCCCGGCCGCAGTAGCAGGAGGGCCCCGGCCGCTCGTCGTCGCGCGGCCAGGGCAGGGGGTTATGACCCCACTCGCCGGCGATGCCGTCGCGCCCCGGCAGCGGCCGGCCGCCGACGACCAGGCCGCCGCCGACGCCGGTGCCGAGGATCACGCCGAACACCGTGGCGGCGCCCGCCGCCGCGCCGTCGCTGGCTTCCGAGAGGGCGAAGCAGTTGGCGTCGTTCTCGACGCGAACGGGTCGGCCGAGGCGCGCCGCGAGGTCGCGGTCGAGCGGCTCGCCGATCAGCCAGGTCGAGTTGGCGTTCTTGACCCGCCCGGTCAGGCTCGACAGGCTGCCGGGAATGGCGAGGCCGACCGAGCCGCGGCGCCCGGTCTCCGATTCGAGCCGCTCGACCAGGCCGGCGATCGCTGCCAGGGTCGCGGCGTAGTCGTTGCGCGGCGTCTCGATCCGCGCCCGCGCCAGGGGGCGCCCGTCCAGGTCCAGCGCCAGGGCCGAGATCTTGGTGCCGCCGAGGTCGATGCCGATCCTCATTCGAATTGCTCCTGCCGGAGAGCGGCCGTGGCCCTGCCTAACGAAACCTTAACCAACAGACCGTTAGAAATGGGCTGACAGACGCACCGATAGTTTCTGCTAACCTGCGGGAGGCGCACTGTGCTTCAGGGGAGCCAGCGAGACATGAGCGATCACAAGGCCGGAGTCATCGCCGGCCGTGAGCCGAAGACGGTGTTGGTGGTCGAGGACAACGACCTCAACATGAAGCTGTTTCACGATCTGTTGGAAGCCCATGGCTACAATATCCTGCAGACCAAGGACGGCATGGAAGCCCTGAAGATCGCGCGGCAGCATCGCCCCGACCTGATCCTCATGGACATCCAGCTGCCGGAGGTCTCGGGCCTGGAGGTGACCAAGTGGATCAAGGAGGACGACAACCTCAAGCAGATCCCCGTGATCGCGGTCACCGCCTTCGCCATGAAGGGCGACGAGGAGAAGATTCGCGAGGGCGGCTGCGAGGCCTACATTGCCAAGCCGATCTCGGTCACCAAGTTCCTGGAAACGGTCGAGCGCTTCTTGAGCTAGACGCTCTGGGTCGGAAGTAGAGCCTTGTCAGCCCGAATCCTGGTCGTCGACGACATCCTGCCGAACGTGAAGGTCCTCGAGGCCAAGCTGAGCGCCGAGTACTTCGACGTCATCACGGCCTTTGACGGAGCCGGCGCGCTGGAGCGGGCCCTTTCCGATTCGCCCGACGTCATCCTGCTCGACGTGATGATGCCGGGGATGGACGGCTTCGAGACCTGCCGTCGGTTGCGCGAGGATCCCCGGACCCGGCACATCCCGGTGGTCATGGTCACGGCCCTGACCGACGTGTCCGACCGCGTGCGCGGCCTAGAGGCCGGCGCGGACGATTTCCTGTCGAAGCCGATCAACGACCTGGCGCTCTTCGCCAGGGTCCGCTCGCTCGTCCGCCTGAAAGCGCTGACGGACGAGTTGCGGGCCCGCCAGGCGACTGCCGGTGCCGGCATGCTGGACGACCTCGGCGGCGAGGAAGAGCTGGCCGGCGCGCGCATCCTGGTCGTAGACAGCCAGGAGCGCCGCGCCCAGCGCGTCGCCGACCAGCTGGGCCAGGCCGGTCACGTGACGGAGATCCTGCTGGAGGCCGGCGAAGCGCTGAAGCGCGGTCAGGCTGAGCCGAGCCCGGACCTCGCGATCGTCAATATCGACCTCGGCGGGCAGGACGGCCTGCGGCTCTGCGCCCAGCTGCGCAGCCAGGAGGCGACGCGCCAGCTGCCGCTGCTCCTGGTGCTCGACGAGACCGATCTTCCCCGGCTCGCCAAGGGGCTGGAGCTGGGCATTTCGGACTACCTGATCGAGCCGATCGATCGCAACGAGCTGCGCGCCCGGGTGCGCACCCAGATCCGCCGCCGCCGCTATTACGACCGCCTGCGCGGCCTGCTCGACCGCACCGTCTCGATGGCCTACACCGACTCTCTGACCGGCGCCTACAACCGTCGCTACCTGAAGGCCCACCTCGAGCGCAAGCTCATGGAGATGGCGGACAGCGAGAAGCCGGTCTCGATCATGCTGCTCGATCTCGACTGCTTCAAGGAGGTCAACGACGCCTTCGGCCACGACGCCGGCGACGCGGTGCTGCAGGAGGTGGCTCGGCGCATCGGCAACAGCGTGCGCGGCTTCGATATGCTGGCGCGCTACGGCGGCGAGGAGTTCGTCGTGATCATGCCCGACACCGAGCCCGAGCAGGCCTTCGCGGTCGCCGAGCGGCTGCGCCGACTGATCGCCGAGAAGCGCTTCTCCGTGCCCGACCGCGAGGAGGGCCTGACGGTGACCTTCTCCGCCGGCGTGGCGACGGCGACCGATCCGATGGAAACCGGCGAGGAGCTGCTCAAGCGCGCCGACGTGGCGCTCTATGAGGCCAAGGAGGCGGGGCGCGACCGCGTCCTCGCGGCAGCCTCGCCGGACGAAACCGGCCGCGCCGGTCCGCGCTACGCCGGCGGCCGGCTGGGGCGCTCCTGAGGGCGCGAGGGATTCCACGCGTCGCTTCTTCCCGAGCTCCCCCATACGCTTCGTCCCGAGCTTGTCGAGGGGCGTGGGAGCGGTGGCGGTGCTGCGTGGCCGCGTGAGCGGGCACGCCCCCCCCCCCCCCCCCCCCGGGGGGGGCTAAGCGAACAGGGGGCGTCGTCCTGCTTGCGCTTTGTCCCGAGCCTGTCGAGGGGCGTGAAGGCACCGGCGGCAGGGCACGACGATCATACAATGATTCGGTTGACCTTCTAGCCGCACGCCGTTATATTCAACCACATGGTTGAATTAGAGACGCCTCAGCTCAGCGCCGTCTTCCACGCCCTCGGCGATCCCACACGCCGCCGGATGCTTCGCGAGCTGGCCGGTGGCGAGCGGACGGTGGGCCAGCTGGCTGAACCCTTCGCCATTTCCCTGGCGGCCGCTTCCAAGCACGTCAAGGCGCTGGAGAAGGCGGGGCTGCTCCGCCGCGAGGTCCGCGGCCGCACCCATCTCTGCCGCCTCGACCCCGGGCCGCTCGCCGGCGCACACCAGTGGCTGAGCTTCTACCAGCGCTTCTGGACGGAGCGTCTGGACGTCCTCGAACAGCTCCTCCGCCAGGAGGAGACAGGCCAGTTCCCCACCGACACAGGAGACGACCGATGACCGAACTTGCAACTCTCGACGGCTTTGGCGTGCTCACGGAGCCTGCCACCTTGACGATCCAGCGCCTCCTGCCCGGCCCGATCGAGCGCGTCTGGGCCTATCTCACGCAGAGCGAGCTGCGCCGCCAGTGGCTGGCGGCGGGCGAGATGGAGATGCGCGTCGGCACGCCGTTCGAGCTGGTCTGGCGGAACGACGAGCTGACCGATCCGCCGGGTCAGCGGCCGCCCGGCTTTTCCGGCGAGCACCGGATGGAAAGCCGAATCACCGAGCTCGATCCTCCCCGCAGGCTCGCCTTCACCTGGAACGGCAGCGGCGACGTCTCCTTCGCGCTGGAGCCGAAGGGCAATGAGGTGCTGCTGACCGTAACCCATTGCCGCCTGCCGGACCGCTCGACGCAGCTCGCCGTCTCCGCCGGCTGGCACGGGCACCTCGACCTGCTGGTCGCCCGCGCGAGCGGCAAGGAGCCGACGCCCTTCTGGGACGCCTGGCGCCTCCTGCGGACGGAGTACGACCGACGGATGCCCGCCTGAACGGCCCGACGGGGGGCAGCCTTCGAGCCGCCGAAACGCGAACGGCCGCCCCGAAAGGGACGGCCGTCTTCGCGTCTGCCGCAGGGCAGCCGGCGGGACCGAGGTCCCGCGGCGCCGCTACTTCATCTTGGATTCCTTGAACTCGACGTGCTTGCGCACGCGCGGGTCGTACTTGCGGAAGGACATCTTCTCGGTCTGGTTCCGCGGGTTCTTCTTGATCACGTAGAAGTAGCCGGTGTCGGCGGTGCTAACCAGCTTGATCCACTGCGTGACGGACTTGGCCATGATCTTTTCCTCGTCGGCGCCCCGGCGTGAACCCGCCAGGCGGCCTGTCTCGTTGGCTTCTTCGAAGAGCCGCGGAGATTAGCGTTCCGCGCCGGCTTGTCAAGCGCCGGAGCGCCGCCGTGGCGGCTTTCAGGCGGCGGGCCTCAGCGGTAGATCGGGGTCTCGCCGAGGCGCCAGGCGAAGAGCCGACTCGGCCGCGCCGGGTCGCGCCGGCGGGCCATGCACTCGGCCAGCACCAGGGCGGTGACGCTCGACATCGGACGGTCCAGCGCCTCGGCGGTCGGCACGAAGCCGACGTCCTCGAGCTCGCCGTCGCCCTGTCCGGCCGGCGTCGGCTCCAGGCCGTCGAGCAGGAAGAAGCGGGTGTGGAAACGGATCGGCGAGCGGGCCGGGGTGATCGCGCGGGCGACCAGGCTGAGGCCTTCGAAGGCCGGCGTCAGGCCGGCCTCGGCGAAGGGCCGCCAGGGACCGGCAAGGTCGTCGGCCGCGCCCTCGGGGCGGCCGGGCCGGCCGAGCAGCAGGCCGGTTTCCTCCCAGACCTCGCGCAGGGCGCAGCGGGCGAGGGCCGCGAGCCTGCGGCGGGTCGCGGCGTCGACCGGGCCCTGCGGCCGTGCCAGCGGCTCGAGGAAGCCGCTCGCGCGGCGGTCGAGCGGATCCAGGCCGCCGCCGGGAAAGACATAGACGCTCGGCATGAAGCGGGCGCGCCGGCTGCGCCGGCCCAGCAGGACCTCGGGGCCGCGCCGGCCGTCGCGCAGCACCACCACGCCTGCGGCGTCGCGCGGAGGCAGCACCGGGCGCCGGCTGGCGCCGGCCGCCCCGGTCATGGGGCGGGCGTCATGGTGTCGGCACTATAGGGCGTCGGCACTACCGGGCGAGCGCCGAGACCTGGCCGTCGCGCTCCGCGGTGTTCGGGATGTCGCCGCGGGCGCGGGCGAAAAGTCCCGGGTCCTCGATCAGGCGGCGCGCCACCTTGATGTCGATCTCGCTTTCGGTCTCGCGCGTCGGGCAGCTGGCGCGCAGGGCGGCGAGGGCGGTCTCGTCCTCGCTTTCGAACGAGGCCTGGCGCACGGCGCGGGTAATCGGCATCTGGCCGGCGATCAGGCGGTCGACGACCTCTTCGGCGTCTCCGACGTCGGTGCTGGTGCAGATGTCGGGCATCACGCCTCGGTGGTGCAGCGCGTATCCCGAGGGCGCATGGAAGCGCGCCCAGGTCAGCGTCAGCTCGCCCTCGTTGGGCATCCGCATGACGGTCTGCACGGTGCCCTTGCCGAAGGAGTTGGAGCCGACGATGACCGCCCGGCCGCTGTCCTGCAGGGCCGCCGCCACGATCTCCGAGGCCGAGGCCGAGTTGCCGTTGACCAGGGCGACGATCGGCCGGCTGCCGGTGACGATGTCCTCCTGGGCGTCGAAGTACTGGTGGCTGTCCGGATGGCGGCCGTGGGTCGAGACGATGCGGCCCTGGCCGATGAACAGGTCGGAGACCGTGACCGACTGGTCGAGCAGGCCGCCCGGGTTGCCGCGCAGGTCCAGGATGTAGCCGGCCAGCTGGTCGCCCATTTCGCGCTGGGCCTGGAGGATCTTGTCGCGCAGCGAGCGGGTGGTGTCCTGGTTGAAGCCGCTGATCCTGAAGTAGGCCTCCCGGCCCTCAGGCCGGTAGGTCACGGTCTGCGGCACGATGTGGGTGCGCACGACCTGGAGCCGTAGCGGCTGCAGGGTGCCGTCGCGGCGTACCGTCATGTCGACCGAGCTCTCGAGCGGGCCGCGCAGGCGCCGCACGACATCGCGCTGGTCGATGCCGATCGCGGTCTCGCCGTCGATGGCGACGATCAGGTCCTCGTTCATCAGGCCCGCGGCCTCGGCCGGCGTGCCTTCCATGACGTCCATCACGCGCACGCCCTCCTCGACGACGCGGATGCGCACGCCGATGCCGCCGAAGCCGTCCCGGCTGGCGCGGTTCTCGAGGGCCTCGTCGCGGCCGGCGTAGCGCGAATAGCTGTCGAGCTCGTCGAGCATCGAGTCGAACATCGTCTCGTAGAGTTCCTCGACCGGCCGCGCCGAGAGCTCCGGGGACAGCTTGCGTGCGGCCTCGACCGCCTCGGCGGTGGTCCGCGCCCAGGGGCCGCTGGCGTTCCGGTCGGCCACGGCGTAGCGGCCGGCGCGCAGGCCGCCGACCGTGACCACGAAGGCGCCCGGCTCCTCGACCACGGCGAGGCTCGGCTCGAGCTCCGCCAGCCCGCGCAGGCCCGACAGGGCGAGAAGGCTGACCGGCACGTCGTCGAGGTAGACCGAGGCGATGTCCTGGTAGCCCGCGGTGAACATCCGGCGGACCTGGCTCTCGTCGAACGCCGTGTCGGCGCCGAGCTGCGGCTGGCGCGCCGGAGTGGCAGCGCACGATCCGAGCAGGAGAACGGTCAAGGCGATCGCACCGAGCCTGGTCAGGCCCGGACGCGGAGTGGAGCCGCGGTCAAACGCCGTCATGCAAATCCCGATCCCTCTTGGCGAGTGGTGCCCCCGACAGGCGCCTATCGCACCGCATCATGCACCACAGTATTGCGGAGACATGGTAAATGTCGAGACGGGGCCGCGACCCTTCGGTTGCCGGGAAGCCTCGTTCACGGCCATTGAAGCGCGCAAAGTTTGAATCAATCGTTAGCCGGGCGCCGCGAAGCCTTCAGCGGCGCGCTTTCGGCTTCTTGCCGGAGGCCTTGCCGCCCTTGGCGCGGGCTTTGGCCTTCGGGGGCGCCTTGCCCAGGCCGCCGGCCTTGCGGGACGGCGCGCGGTGCCGCAGCCCGGTATCGCCGGCGCCCTCGCCCGAGTCGTCGTCCGAATCGATCAGGTTGAGGATCAGGCCGCCGGTCAGCGGGTCGGCCTCGACCAGGCGGGCGAGGACGGTCTCCCCGAGACGATAGCTGCGGCCCCAGCGCCGCCCGACCAGGGCGTGGGCGCGCTCGTCGTGCTGGTAGAAGTCGGCGGGGGTCAGGCTCGACACCGGCACCAGGCCGTCGCCGCCGCTCTCGCTCAGCGTGACGAAGAGGCCGAAGCGGGTGACGCCGTTGACGCGCCCCTCGAAGGTCTCGCCGACCCGGTCCTTGAGGAAGGCGGCGGTCAGCCGGTCGACGGCGTCGCGCTCGGCCGCCGCGGCGCGTCGCTCGGTCGTCGAGATGTGCTGGGCGATCTCCTCGAAGCGCGAGACCTCGGTCTTGGTCAGGCCGTCGTCGCCGAGCCCGAGCGCGTCGATCAGGCTGCGGTGCACCAGCAGGTCGGCATAGCGGCGGATCGGCGAGGTGAAGTGCGCGTAGCGGACCAGCGCAAGGCCGAAGTGACCGATGTTCGAGGGGCTGTAGATCGCCTGCGACTGGCTCCTCAGGATCAGCTCCGAGACCATCTGGGCGTAGGGCTGGCCGGCGGCCATCTCCAGGATCCGGCCGAAGGAGGCGGCGCGGATCACCTGGCCCTTGGCGAGCTTGAGGTCGAGCGTCGCCAGGATCTCGCGCAGCGCCGCGACCTTGGCCTCGTCGGGCACGTCGTGGACGCGGTACATGCAGGGCCGCTGCCGGCTCTCCAGCTCCGAGGCCGCCGCGACGTTGGCGGCGACCATGAACTCCTCGATCAGCCGGTGGCTGTCGAGTCGGCGGCGCGGCTCGATGCGCACCACGGTGCCGCTCTCGTCCATGACGATGCGCCGCTCCGGCACGTCGAGATCCAGGGTGCCGCGCGCCTCACGCGCCGTCACCAGCGCCCGGAAGGCGCCGTAGAGCGGGGCGATGACCGGTTCCCTGAGCGGTCCGGCCAGCTCGTCGGGCGCGCCGTCCATCGCGGCCTGGACCTGCTCGTAGGTCAGGCGCGCCGCCGAGCGCATCAGGCCGCGCAGGAAGCGGTAGCGCTTCATGCGGCCCTCGGCGTCGATCCAGAAGTGGCAGGCCAGGCAACCGCGCTCCTCCTTCGGCTTCAGCGAGCACCAGCCGTTGGACAGGGCTTCGGGCAGCATCGGCACGACGCGGTCCGGGAAGTAGGCGGAGTTGCCGCGGTTGCGCGCCTCGCGGTCGAGCGGCCCATCGGGGCGCACGTAGTGCGCGACGTCGGCGATGGCGACCAGGATGTGCCAGCCGCCGGGATTCTTGGGGTCGTCGTCGGGCTCGGCGAAGACCGCGTCGTCGAAGTCGCGGGCATCGGCGCCGTCGATCGTTACCAGGGGCAGCGCGCGCAGGTCCTCGCGCCGGCCCAGGGACACCGGGCCGGCGGTCTCGGCCTCCTCGACCGCGGCGTCGGAGAACTCGGTCGGCAGGCCGTGCTCGTGGATCGCGATCAGGCTGAGGGCGCGCTGGTTGTCCAGGCTGCCGAAGATTTCCAGCACCGAGACCTCCGGCGCGCCGACGCGGGCGTGGTGCGGCTTCGGCTCGCAGAGCACCAGCTCGCCCGGCTCGGCGCCCTTGGCGTCGGCCTTGCGCAGCACGTAGTCCTTCTTGGTGCGCTTGTCGGTCGGCTTGACGCGCAGGCCCTCGCCGGCGAGCTCGACGATCCCGAGCACGCGCTTGGGGGCGCCGCCGAGGCGGCGGATGATGCGCGCCTCGTAGTGGCCGGCGTCGATGCGGGTCAAACGGCAGAGCGCCCGGTCGCCCTCGCCGAGCGCCGAGCGGCTGTGCTTGTCGGGCGCCAGGTAGATCGTCGGCGGCGGGGCGTCGGACTCCCAGGTCACCGGGCGTGCCAGGGTCTCGCCGTCCTCGTCGAGGCCGACCACGGTCAGCACCGCGACCTCGGGCAGGGCGCCCGGGGCGGCGACCTTGCGGCGTTCCGGCGTCTCCAGCGCGCCCTGCGCCTTGAGCTCCTTCAGCACCGACTTGAGGCGCTGCCGGTCGGCGCCCTTGATCGCGAAGGCGCGGGCGATCTCGCGCTTGCCGACCGGGGTCGGCGCCTCGCGCAGGTAGGTGAGGATCTCCTCCTTGGTCGGAAAGGGGCGGTCGGCGCTCACGCGGCGGCGCTCACTCGGCCGCCTTCGCGGCCTTGGCGGGCGTCTTCGCCTTGGCCGGGCTCTTCTTGGCGGCGGTCTTCCGGGCCGGCGCCTTGGCCTTGGCGGTGGAGCGCGCGCGCGCCGGGGCCTTGGCGGCTGCCTTGCCCGCGGGCTTGGCCGCCGTCTTGGCGGGGGCCTTGGCCTTGCCCGTGCCCTTCTTCGCGGCCTGGGCGCGCAGCAGTTCGACCGCCTTGTCGAGCGTGACGTCCTCGAGCGCCAGGTCCTTGGGCAGGGTGGCGTTGACCTTGCCGTGCTTGACGTAGGGGCCGTAGCGGCCCTTCTGCGCGGTCACCGGCTTGCCGTCGTCCGGGTGCGCGCCGATCGTCGTGGCCTCGCCACCCGGCTTGCGGGCCAGCAGGTCGATCGCCCGGTTCATGCCGATGGTCAGCACGTCCTCGTCCTTGGGGATCGACTTGTAGACGTTGACGCGCCGCACGTAGGGACCGTAGCGGCCGATGCCGGCGGTGACCTCCTCGCCCTCGTGCTCGCCCAGGCTGCGCGGCAGCGCGAGCAGCTTGAGTGCCATCTCCAGGTCGAGCGTGTCGGGGGTGACGTTGGGCGGCAGCGAGGAGCGCTTCGGCTTCTCGCCCTTCTCCGTGGCCTCGCCGAGCTGGATGTAGAAGCCGTAGGGCCCCTTGCGTAGCGCCACCTTCTGGCCGCTCTCGGGATCGGCGCCCAGCTCCATGCTGTCGCCGCCCATCTTCGCGACCTGCTCGGCCTCCTCGCTGCCCGGCGCCAGCAGCGGCCGGGTGTAGCGGCACTCGGGATAGTTCGAGCAGCCGACGAAACCGCCGGTCTTGCCGAGCCGGATGCCGAGCCGGCCGTTGGCGCAGGCCGGGCAGGCGCGCGGATCGACGCCCGGCTTGTCGGGATCGAGCGGGAAGAAGTGCGGGCCGAGGTCGCGGTCGAGGGCGTCGATGACGTCGGCGATGCGCAGGCCCTTGGTCTCGTCGACGGCCTTGGCGAAGGCGTCCCAGAAGCGGCGCAGCACGATCTTGTAGTCGAGCTTGCCGGCCGAGACCTCGTCGAGCTCCTCCTCCATCGAGGCGGTGAAGGAGTACTCGACGTAGCGCTGGAAGAAGGCACTCAGGAAGGCCGTGACCAGGCGGCCGCGGTCCTCGGGCAGGAAGCGGCGCTTGTCGATGCGCACGTATTCGCGGTCCTGCAGGACCTGCAGGATCGAGGCGTAGGTCGAGGGCCGGCCGATGCCGAGCTCCTCGAGCTTCTTGACCAGGCTGGCCTCGGAATAGCGCGGCGGCGGCTGGGTGAAGTGCTGGTCGGCGAGCACGTCGCGCAGCGTCAGGTCCTGGCCCTCGGCGAGCTTCGGCAGGCGCTGCGTCGCCTCCTCCTCGGCGTCGTCGCGCCCCTCCTGGTAGAGCCGCAGGAAGCCGTCGAACAGCACGACCTGCCCCGTCGCGCGCAGCGTCGCCGCGCCGGGCGCGGCATCGCTGCTGTCACGCGAAAAAACTGGGGTCGCCGCGCCGGGCGCGGCGCCGCAGCGGATGTCGATGGCGACCTGCTCGAGCAGCGCCGCCTCCATCTGGCTGGCCAGGGCGCGCACGTAGATCAGCTCGTAGAGCCTGGCGTCCTCCTCGGACAGGCGGCGGCGCACCTCGTCGGGATGGCGGGCGAAGTCGGTCGGGCGGATCGCCTCGTGCGCCTCCTGGGCGTTCTTCGCCTTGGTCTTGTACTGGCGCGGCGCACCCGGCAGGAAATTCTCGCCGTAGCGCGTGGCGATGGTGTCGCGGGCGGCGGTCACGGCCTCGTTCGACATCGAGACGCCGTCGGTGCGCATGTAGGTGATCAGGCCGACGGTCTCGCCGTCGACCTCGGCGCCTTCGTAGAGGCGCTGGGCGATGCGCATGGTGCGCGAGGCGCCGAAGCCGAGCTTGCGGCTGGCCTCCTGCTGCAGCGTCGAGGTCGTGAAGGGCGGCTGCGGGTTGCGCCGGCTCTGCTTCTTCTCGACCGACTCGACGGTGTAGCGCCCGGCGCCGCGGATCGCGGCGACGGCCTTGTCGGCGCTCGCCTTGTCGCCGATCCCCAGGCGCTCCAGCTTGCGCCCCTCGAGGTGGGTCAGGCGCGCATTGAAGGGCGCGGCCTCGATGCTGTCGAGCAGCGCCTCGACGCTCCAGTACTCCTGGGCGCGGAAGACCTCGATCTCGGCCTCGCGCTCGCAGACCAGGCGCAGGGCGACCGACTGCACGCGGCCGGCCGAGCGGCTGCCCGGCAGCTTGCGCCAGAGCACCGGCGACAGGGTGAAGCCGACAAGGTAGTCGAGCGCCCGGCGCGCCAGGTAGGCGTCGACCAGGTCGGCGTCGATGTCGCGCGGCTGCTTGAAGGCCTCGACCACGGCGTTGCGGGTGATCTCGTTGAAGACCACGCGCTGCACCGGGATGTCCTTGAGCACGCGCCGCCGCTTCAGCTCCTCGACGATGTGCCAGGAGATGGCCTCGCCCTCGCGGTCCGGATCGGTTGCGAGGTAGAGCCGCTCGCAGCCGCGCACGGCCTGGGCGATCTCCTTGATCTGGCGTTCGCCGCGGCCCTCGACCTCCCAGTCCATAGCGAAGTCCTCGTCCGGCTTGACCGAGCCGTCCTTGGACGGCAGGTCGCGGACGTGGCCGTAGCTGGCCAGGACCTGGTAGTCCTTGCCCAGATACTTGTTGATGGTCTTGGCCTTGGCCGGCGATTCGACGATGACGACGTGCATGGGATCCCGGAGCGGCGCCGCCGGCCCGGCGACAAGCGCGGGCGGCGGCCTCGTGGCTGGCGGCCTGACGGAGGCCGGACGGTCAGTCGGACGCGCCGATCAGTGCGACCCTTCCGCCCGGCTGGCGTTCCAAACGCCCGGCCAGCTCCAGTTCCATCAGGATCAGGCTGACCAGGGAGGCAGACAATTGGCACCGGCGCAGCACTTCGTCAACCGCGACCCCCGAGGGGCCGAGGCACTCGACGACCGCCGCGCGGGCGCGCGCGGACGCGTGAGTCTCGTCGTCCCTGGCGGCGGGTTCCGGCGCGTCCGGCGCTTCGCGCAAGCGCCCCGGGCGGAGCGGCGCGCGCTGCCCGGCGAGCTCGCGCAGCAGGTCGTCCGCCTCCTCGACCAGGATCGCACCCTGACGCAGCAGCAGGTTGCAGCCGCGCGCCCGGGGGTCGAGCGGCGAGCCCGGCACGGCGCCGACCTCGCGGCCCTGCTCGAGCGCCAGGCGCGCCGTGATCAGCGAGCCCGAGCGCAACGCCGCCTCGACCACCAGGACCGCCCGCGACAGCCCGGAGATGATGCGGTTGCGCCGGGGGAAGTGGCGGGCCAGGGGCTCGGTGCCCGGCGGCTGCTCGGCGACCAGCAGGCCGCGCTCGGCGATCGCCTCCTGCAGGGCGCGGTTCTCCGGCGGGTAGAAGACGTCGGGGCCGCCGGCGACGACGGCGGCGGTGCCGGCCTCGAGGCTGCCCTCGTGGGCCGCCGTGTCGATGCCGCGCGCCAGGCCCGAGGCGACGAGGAAGCCGGCGCCGGCCAGGTCGCCGGCGAGGCTGCGGGCGAGGGCGCGGCCGTTGGTCGAGGCGTTGCGGGCGCCCACCACCGCGACCGCCGGCCGCTCGAGCAGCGCGCGGCGGCCCTTGAGGATGAGCAGCGGCGGCGCGTCGTCGATCGCCGCCAGCGCCTCCGGATAGCCCGGCTCGGCGAGGCCGAGCGTCCAGGCCCCGAGGCGCTCGACCGCCTCCAGCTCGCGCTCGGCCTCGGCAGCGGAGGCAATGCGCGGCGCCGCGCGCCGGCCGCCGCGCCGTGCCAGCTCGGGCAGCGCCTCCAGGGCGGCCGCGGCGTTGCCGAAGCGGGCAATCAGCTGGCGGAAGGTGACCGGGCCGACATGCTCGCTGCGGAGCAGGCGCAGCCAGGCGAGCCGCTCGGCCTCGCTCAGCGGACGCCGGGAGTCCGGCTCCGGCCGTTCCTGGGAGGCCCGGGCCACGGGCGGCTCAGCTCCCGCCGTGCGCGCCGAGGAAGCGGCGCAGCAGCGCGGTGGTCGCCGCCGCCTGCTCGACGTTGAGCAGGTGGGCGGCCTGCTCGAGGACCTGGAGCTCGGCGCCCGGGATGGCGTCGCGGATCGTCGCCATGACCGCGGGGCTCATGCCGGGGTCGTCGCGGCCGGCGACGACCAGGGTCGGCAGCCGGATCTCCGGCAGGCGCGCGGTCAGGTCGAGCTGCTGGATCGCGCGGCAGCAGCCGACGTAGCCCGCGACCGGGGTCGCCAGGATCTGGGCGCGGATCGCCGCGACCGCGTCCGGGTACTCGGCGCGGAAGCCCTCGGTGAACCAGCGCGCCAGGGTCGGCTCGGCGAGCGCCGCCATGCCCCGGGTCAGGGCGGTCTCGGCGCGCTCGTCGAAGGCGGCGCGGCCCTCCGGCGGGATCCGGCTGGTCGTCGCGCAGAGCGTCAGCGAGCGCAGCCGCCCGGGCGCCGCGAGCGCGAGCTGCTGGCCGATCATGCCGCCGATCGACAGGCCGACGAAGTGGAAGCGGCCGAGCGAGAGCGCCTCGGCGAGGGCGAGCAGGTCCTCGGCCAGCTGCGCCAGCGAATAGGGCCCCTCGGGCGCCGCCGTGCGGCCGTGGCCGCGCAGGTCGCAGGCGACGACCCGGTGGTCGGCGGCCAGGGCCGCGATCTGCGGGCGCCACATCTCGTGGCTGCAGGCCAGGGAGTGGGCCAGCAGCACCGGCGGCGCCTCCGCGCGGCCGGCGATCTCGACGCACTGGCGCAGGCCGTTGGCCTCGATCTCGCGCAGCTCGCTCACGGCCTCGGCTCCCCCTTCTCCACCTCGGACTTGCGGCCGATCCTGCTCTCCTGGCCGCGCAGCAGGCGACCGATGTTCTCGCCATGGCGCAGCCAGATGAGGACGGCAAGAAGTCCTGCAAATTCAACGAGTTGCAGATCTTTGCTCAGGAACCAAGCAAAGGCAGGCGCGGTGGCCAGCGAGACCAGCCCAGCCAGCGAGGAGTAGCGGAAGAGCGCGGCGACCAGGGCCCAGGTCGCGCAGGCGGCGAGGCCGACCGGCCAGGCGACGGCGAGCAGCGTGCCCAGGGTCGTCGCCACGCCCTTGCCGCCCCTGAAGCCGAGCCAGACCGGAAAGAGGTGGCCGAGCACGGCGGCGAAGCCGGCGACCAGCATGGTGTCGGGGCCGCCCCACCAGAAGGCGATGAGGGCCGCCGCCGCGCCCTTGCCGCTGTCGAGCACCAGGGTCGCCGCCGCCAGGTCCTTGCGCCCGGTGCGCAGCACATTGGTTACGCCGATGTTGCCCGAGCCGATCTGGCGGATGTCGCCGAGCCCGGCGAGCCGCGTCAGCACCAGCCCGAAGGGGATCGAGCCGAGCAGGTAGCCGCCGGCCAGCGCGGCCAGCAGGTAGGGCCAGGCGAACTCCCAGGAGATCGGGTCGGGCATGGCGGCTCCGCAAGCTGCTCGGGCGCGGATTCAGGCAGGCGGCCGGGCCTGCGTCAAGGCACCCCTGCAGGCTAACCGGTTGAGCGAGGCAGCCGACTGCTCCAAGAATGCGCCCCCGCACACACCCCCCGCGTCGCCGGCGGCGTCGCCCTTTACTCCAAGGAGCTGCGAGAGAGCATGAGCAATCGGCGCTATGTCATAGCCACCATTCCTGGCGACGGGATCGGCAAGGAGGTCATCCCGGTCGGCCAGGCGGCCGCCGAGGCCGTCGCCTCCCGGCACGGCTTCTCGATCGAGTGGCGCGCCTTCGACTGGTCCTGCGAGCGCTACGCCGAGACCGGCCGGATGATGCCCGAGGACGGCGTCGAGCAGGTCAAGGGCTTCGACGCCATCTACCTTGGCGCGGTCGGCTGGCCGGGCGTGCCCGACCACGTCTCGCTGTGGGGCCTCTTGATCCCGCTCAGGCGCGAGCTCGACCAGTACGCCAACGTCCGGCCGGTGCGCCTGCTCAAGGGCGTGACCTCGCCGCTCGCCGGGCGCGGGCCCGAGGACATCGACTTCGTCGTGGTGCGCGAAAACGTCGAGGGCGAGTACTCCGAGATCGGCGGCCGGCTCTACCGCGGCACGGCGCAGGAGACGGCGGTGCAGGAGGCGGTCTTCACCCGGCGCGGCACCGACCGCATCCTGGACTACGCCTTCGAGCTGGCGCGGACCCGGCCGCGCAAGCACGTCACCTCGGCGACCAAGTCGAACGGCATCGTCCACACCATGCCGTTCTGGGACGAGCGCTTCCGTGAGGCCTCCGGGCGCTATCCCGACGTCGGCACGGCGCAGTTCCACATCGACATCCTGACCGCCCACTTCGTCCAGCACCCCGACTGGTTCGACGTCGTCGTCGGCTCCAACCTGTTCGGCGACATCCTCTCGGACCTGGGGCCGGCGGTCGCCGGCTCGATCGGCATCGCGCCCTCGGCCAACCTCAACCCGAGCCGGGCGCTGCCCTCGATGTTCGAGCCGGTCCACGGCTCGGCGCCCGACATCGCCGGGCAGGGTGTGGCCAACCCGATCGCCGCGGTCTGGACCGCCGCCATGATGCTCGACTTCCTGGGCGAGCCGGAGGCGGCCAAGACCCTGGAAGGCGCCATGGAGGCGGTCCTGACCGACCCGGCCGCGCGCACCCGCGACCTCGGCGGCACGGCCGACACCCGCGCCTGCGGCCAGGCGATCCTGAAGGCGATCGCGGGGTAGGGCGGCGGCGGCGGGGGCGGTCGGGTCGGTGCTCCCACGTCCCGCGACAGGCTCGGGACGAAGCGAACTTTCAACCCGCCCGGCCATTCGCTTCGCCCCGAGCGTGTCGAGGGGCGTGAAGGCGCCGGTGGCGGCGGCTACCCGGCGCTGAAGCCGCCGTCGAGCACCAGCTCGGCGCCGGTCATGTAGCTCGAGGCGTCGGAGGCCAGCCAGAGCGCGGCCTCGGCGACCTCGGCGGCGCTGGCCATGCGGCCGAGCGGCTGGCGGCGGGTCAGCTTGGCGCGCACGGCGGCGGCGTCGCCCCCGGGTCCGGCGAGCGAGGCGGCGATCTCCTCGACCATGGCGCTGTCGACGAAGCCGGGGCAGAGCGTGTTGACCCGGATGCCGTAGCCCTTGTCGGCGCAGTGGATCGCGGCCGTGCGCCCGAGCCCGAGCAGGCCGGCCTTGGCCGTCGCGTAGGCGGCGAGCGGCGGTGCGGCGACCTTGGCGGCGACCGAGGCGACCAGCACGATGGCGCCGCCGCGCCCCGAGCTTTGTATGGGGCTTTCTATGTCAATGGCTCCTGCTTGCTGATCGGCG
>NZ_JBBDQW010000008.1:29948-59244 GCF_040905785.1 Tistlia sp. | reverse complement strand
ATCCTCGGCGACGAGGACCATCTCGGCGACATGGACTTCAAGGTGGCCGGCACCGACACCGGCGTCACCTCGCTGCAGATGGACATCAAGATCACCTCGATCACCCGGGAGATCATGGAGATCGCCCTGGATCAGGCGCGCGACGGCCGTCTGCACATCCTCGGCGAGATGGCCAAGGCGCTGACCAACGCCCGCGAGGAGGTGTCGAGCAACGCGCCGCGTATCACCACCATCCAGATCAACCGCGAGAAGATCCGCGACGTGATCGGCACGGGCGGGAAGGTGATCCGCGAGATCTGCGAGGTCACCGGCGCCAAGGTCGATATCGACGACGACGGAACGGTCAAGGTTTCCTCGGTCGACGTCGAGGCGATGCAGAAAGCGCTGGACTGGATCGAGTCGATCGTCGCCGAGCCCGAGGTCGGCAAGATCTATACCGGCAAGGTGGTCAAGACCATGGACTTCGGCGCCTTCGTCAACTTCCTGGGGCCGCGCGACGGCCTGGTCCATATCTCCCAGTTGGCCGCCGATCGGGTCGCCAAGACCGAGGACGTGGTCAAGGAAGGCGACGAGGTGAAGGTCAAGGTCATCGGCTTCGACGACCGCGGCAAGGTCAAGCTGTCGATGAAAATCGTCGACCAGGAAACCGGCGCCGATCTGGAAGAGGCCAAGGAAGCCTCCTAAGCCGATCGGAGCTGGAGTAGATTGAGGGGGCGGGAGACGGTGTCTTCCGCCCCTTTTTCATGTGAGCGGCCATGAGCAATCCCCTTCCCCGAGTGATCGGCCACCGCGGCGCCGCGAGTCACGCGCCGGAAAACACCCTGGCCGGCCTGCGCAAGGCCGCCGAGCTGGGCGCGCCCTGGGTCGAGTTCGACGTGCGCCTGACGGCGGACAAGGTGGCGATCCTGCATCACGACGATTCCCTGAAGCGGACCGCCGGACGCAACCGCGCGGCGGCGGCGATGCGCTACGCGGAGATCGCCGAGCTCGAGGCCGGCGCCTGGTTCGGGGAGAGCTTCCGCGGCGAGGCCATCCCCAGCCTCACGGCGAGCATCGCCCTGCTCGGCGAGCTTGGGCTGGGCGCGAACATCGAGATCAAGCCGGCCGCGGGGCAGGAAGCCGAGACGGCGCGGATCGCGCTGGAGATCATGCGCGCCGAGTGGCCGCAGAGCCTGCCGCCGCCGCTGATCACCTCCTTCAAGCCGCAGAGCCTGCAGGCGGCGCAGGAGAGCGCGCCGGAAATCCCCCGCGGTCTGCTGCTCAAGGAGTTGAAGGAAGGCTGGCGGAAGCAGGCTGAGCGGCTCGACTGCGTCTCGATCCATCTGTCGCGGCAGAAAACCAGCAAGGCGGCGATCGATCTGGTTCACAAGGCGGGCTACGCGCTGGCGGTCTATACGGTGAACGACCCCAGGGAGGCCGCGCGGCTCTACGACTGGGGCGCCGACTGCATCATCACGGATTCGCCGGAACTGCTGCTGCCCCTGGCCTGAGGAGACGGGACGGGAAGCAGGTTATTCCTTGGCCTTGTCGACCTCGACCGTGGTCAGGCGGCGCGGCGAGGGAACGCCGATCACGTTGTAGCCGCAGTCCACGTGATGCACCTCGCCGGTGACACCCTGCGCGAGATCCGACAGCAGATAGAGCCCGGCGCCTCCGACCTCGTCCAGTTCGACCGGGCGATTGAGCGGCGCCTGGTCGCGCTGCCAGCCGTAGGTGAAGCGGGCATTGGCGATGGCCGAGCCGGCCAGGGTGCGCATCGGCCCGGCCGAGATCGCGTTGACCCGCACGCCCACCGGGCCCAGGTCGGCGGCGAGATAGCGCACGCTGGCCTCCAGCGCCGCCTTGGCAACGCCCATCACGTTATAGTTCGGGGTCACCCGCTCGGCGCCAAGATAGCTGAGCGTCAGCAGCGAGCCACCCTCCTTCATCAGCGGCAGCGCCAGGCGCGCGATCGCGGTGAAGGAGTAGCAGGAGACGGTCAGGGTCTTGTTGAAGTTGCTGCGGCTGGTGTCGAGATAGCGGCCCTTGAGCTCGCTCTTGTCGGAATAGGCGATGGCATGGACGACGAAGTCGATCCCGCCCCAGGCTTTTTCGATCTCGTCAAAAACCGCGGCAAGCTGATCCTCGTCGTCGGCGTCGCAGTCCATCACCAGCTTGGCGCCGACCCCTTCGGCCAGCGGCTGGACGCGCTTGGCGAAGGGTGCGCCCTGATAGGTGAAGGCCAGCTCTGCGCCGGCGGCATGCAGCGCTTCGGCGATGCCCCAGGCAATCGAGTGATCGTTCGCCACACCCATGACCAAGCCGCGTTTGCCGGCCATGAGTTCGGACAGGCCCTGTGCCGCCATGAAATCGAAACTCCGGTTAATTTTCGAGTCGCTTGAATGCGAGGCTCGCGTTGGTGCCGCCGAAGCCGAAGGAGTTCGACATCACGCAGTTGAGCTGAACCTCCTTTGCCGCCCCGGTGACCAGAGGAATGCCCTCGGACGCCGGATCGGGCTCCTCGACGTTTATGGAGGGGGACACGAAACCCTGCTTCATCATGATCAGGGAGTAGATGGCTTCGGTGACGCCGGCCGCGCCCTGGGCGTGGCCGGTCAGGGATTTCGTGGAGTTCACCTTGGGCAGGGCATCCTGGCCGTCCTTGCCGAAGACCTCGCGGATCGCCTTCAGCTCGGCGGCGTCGCCGACCGGCGTCGAGGTGCCGTGGGTGTTGATGTAGTCGACCTTGGTGTTGCCCAGGCCGGCCAGCGCCAGCTTCATGCAGCGCACCGCGCCCTCGCCGGAGGGGGCGACCATGTCGGCCCCGTCGGAGGTCGCGCCGTAGCCGGCCAGCTCGGCATAGATCTTGGCGCCGCGCGCCTTGGCGTGCTCCAGCTCCTCGAGCACCACGACGCCGCCGCCGCCGGCGATGACGAAGCCGTCGCGCCGGACGTCGAAGGGACGGGAGGCCTTTTCCGGAGTGTCGTTGAACTTCGATGACAGCGCGCCCATGGCGTCGAACAGCATCGAGAGCGTCCAGTGCAGCTCCTCGCCGCCGCCGGCGAAGACGATGTCCTGCTTGCCGTACTGGATCAGCTCGGCGCCGTTGCCGATGCAGTGCGCCGAGGTCGAGCAGGCCGAGGAGATGGTGTAGCTGTGGCCCTTGATCTTGAAGGCCGTCGCCAGGTTGGCCGAGTTCGTCGAGGACATGCAGCGCGGCACCATGTAGGGGCCGACCCGCTTCACGCCCTTTTCGCGGGCGATGTCGGCGGCCTCCACCTGGTTCGAGGTCGAGGGGCCGCCCGAGCCGACGATCAGCCCCGTGCGCTCGTCGCTGACGTCCTTCTCGGGCAGGCCGGCGTCGGCGATCGCCTCGACCATGGCGACGTAGTTGAAGGCGGCGCCGTCGCCCATGAAGCGGCGCACGCGCCGGTCGATGTGGGCGTCCAGGTCGATCCTCGGCTGGCCCTTGACGTGGCTGCGGAAGCCGCGCTCCGCGTAGTCCTCGGCAAAGACGATGCCCGAGCGGCCGGCGCGCAGCGCCTCGGCCACCTCTTCCTTGTTGCTGCCGATGCTGGAGACGATGCCCAGCCCTGTGACGGCGACACGACGCATGCGCTAGTCCTCATTCTGCGGTCCAGCGGTGAAAGCGGACCCGCCGGCCCGGCCCCCCAGGGGCGTCTCCAGGGGGGCGTTCCGGCGGAGGTCGTCCGGCGGCCCTTGCTCCGGCTGAAGTCCTAGGCCGTCTCGGGGCCCGTCTGGAACAGGCCCACCTTCAGGTCGCTGGCCTCGTAGGCGACCTCGCCGTCGGCCTTCATGACGCCGTCGGCGATGCCCATCACCAGCCTGCGGACGATAACCCGCTTGAGATTGAGGTGGTAGGTCACCTTGCTGATGGTAGGGGTGACCTGGCCGCGCATCCGGACCTCGCCGACGCCGAGCGCCCGGCCGCGGCCGGGCAGTCCGAGACGACCGAGGAAGAAGCCGATGAGCTGCCAGAGCGCATCGACGCCCAGGCAGCCCGGCATCACCGGGTCGCCCTTGAAGTGGCAGGCGAAGAACCAGAGCTGCGGGGTGATGTCGAGCTCGGCGACGATCTCGCCCTTGTCGAAGCTGCCGCCCTCCTCGCTGATGTGGGTGATGCGGTCGAACATCAGCATCGGCGGCAGCGGCAGCTGGGCGTTGCCGGGTCCGAACAGTTTGCCCTCGCCGCAGGAGATCAGGTCCTCGAAGCTGTAGCTGGTCTTCTTCTCGCTCACACCATCACCTTAGCAGCCTGGGCGGCGCCGGCCGGCCGGGCCAGGCCGCGGACGCAACCGACCCCCTCGCGGAGGCGGCGCCGCCGATCCCTGGAAACTATAACACCGGCAGCGGCTTGGCCAGCAAGGCCATGCGATTTCTCCAGGACGCCGCGAGCCGGCGAGAGGCCGCGCCGCGGCGAGTTCAACTCATTCGAAGGACCGGGCTTAAGTGATTGACAGACACCCCTTCCCTTGGCCGGTCGAAGCACCTATATCGGACCCATGACCGTAGAACGCCGCTATACCGCTTTGATCGAGCGCCTGAAGCATGCCGGCCTGCGGCCGACGCGGCAGCGTCTCGCCCTGGCCAAGCTGCTGTTCGATCCCGCCGCGGCGGCCCTGGACCCCTCCGCGCGCGACCGCCACATCACCGCCGAGCAGCTGCACGACGAGGCGATGAGCGCCGGGCAGCCGGTGTCCCTGGCCACGGTCTACAACACGCTGCACCAGTTCACCGAGGTGGGTCTGCTGCGCGAGGTCGTGGTCGAGCCGGGACGCTCCTACTTCGACACCAACGTCAGCGACCACCACCACTTCTTCTTCGAAGGCGACGGCCGCCTGCTAGACATCCCCGGCGAGCAGATTCGCCTCGCCGACCTGCCGCCGCCGCCGCCAGGCAGCGCGATCCGGCGTGTCGACGTCATCGTCCGGCTCTCCGAGAGCGAGAGCGACTGAGGGCCCACGCGCGGAAGCGGACCTCGTCGACCTCCGATCTCCACAGCTTTTTCAGAATATTGCTTTTTCGTTTAGAATCGTTCTAAGCTGTTGACTCGCACCGGGCTCGCGCTATAGTCCGGAGGCTGCCGCCGGCGTCGCTTAGCGTCGGCAGGCCGCAGGAAATAAATGACGGAAAGTCGAAGGGAGACCGAGCCATGTCCCTCAAGGGCAGCAAGACCGAAGAGAACCTGAAGGAAGCCTTCGCCGGCGAGAGCCAGGCGAACCGGCGCTACCTCTATTTCGCCCAGAAGGCCGACGTCGAGGGCTTCAACGACGTCGCCGCGGTGTTCCGCTCGACGGCGGAGGGCGAGACCGGCCATGCCCACGGCCACCTGGCCTACCTCGAGGAGGTCGGGGACCCGGCGACCGGCGAGCCGATCGGCGACACCGGCCTGAACCTCAAGGCGGCGATCGCCGGCGAGACCCACGAGTACACCGACATGTACCCGGGCATGGCGCGCACGGCGCGCGACGAGGGCTTCGACGAGATCGCCGACTGGTTCGAGACGCTCGCGAAGGCCGAGAAGAGCCACGCCGGCCGCTTCCAGAAGGCGCTCGACACGCTGGACTAGTCGGGCCGGTCTTCCGCCCGGAAGACCTCCGGAAAAGCCAGCCGTTTCGGCAGGGTTCTGCAGGACGGGCACGTTCGTGCCCGTCCTTCGGCCCGTCCCCGCCGCACCGTTTCACGGCATCGAAACCGTCCCGCTGAGCGGCCCCTCCAGGCGATCCGGCCCTTGCCCGGCCGGTGGGAGCGAAGACATGCGCGAAGGCAGCCTCGACAGCCCGGTCCGTCATCCGATCGACTGGAACGACCCCGACTTCTACGACATGGACAAGATCCAGGCCGAGATGGACCGGGTCTTCGACATCTGCCATGGCTGCCGGCGCTGCTTCAATCTCTGCGACTCCTTCCCGGTCCTGTTCGACCTGATCGACGAGTCGGCGACCGGGGAGCTCGATGCCGTCGACAAGGCCGACTACAAGAAGGTCGTGGACGCCTGCACGCTCTGCGACATGTGCTTCATGGTGTCCTGTCCCTACGTGCCGCCGCACGAGTTCGACCTGGACTTCCCGCACCTGATGCTGCGCCACCGCGCCGCCGAGCAGAAAGCCGGCCGGGACGACTTCGCCACCAGCCAGCTGACCCGCACCGACCGCAACGGCCGGCTCGCGGCGCTCGCGCCGGGGCTGGCGAACTGGGCCAGCGACCTCGGCAACGGCATGACCCGCGGCCTGCTCGAGACGGTCGCCAAGGTCGACCGCCAGGCCGCCCTGCCGAAGTATCACGGCAAGACCCTGGAGCGCCGGGCCAAGGCGAGCCCGCCGGCGCGCGACGCCGCGGCGCCCGCCGCCGGCCGCAAGGTCGCGCTCTATGCGACCTGCTTCGCCAACTACAACAACCCGAGCATCGGCGAGGCGACCCTGGCGGTGCTCGCGCGCAACGGCGTCGAGGTCGAGGTCGTCTACCCGCAGTGCTGCGGCATGCCGCAGTTCGAGCAGGGCAAGCTCGAGGAGGTCGCCGGCGCCGCCCGCACTGTCGCCAAGGCCCTGCTGCCGTATGTCGACCAGGGCTACGACATCGTCGCCCTGGTCCCCTCCTGCGCGCTGATGATGAAGTTCGAGTGGCCGCTGCTGCTGCCCGAAGACGCCGACATCAAGCGGCTTGCCCAGGCGACCTTCGACGTCACCGAGTATGTCGTCGACATCGCCGCCAAGCAGGGCCTCGCCGAGGGCCTGCGGCCGCTCGAAGGCGGCGTCGCCCTGCACATCTCCTGCCATTCCCGGGCGCAGAATATGGGCAACAAGGCGCGCGAGATGCTGAAGCTGATTCCCGACACGCCGCTCAAGCAGCTGCCGCGCTGCTCCGGCCACGGCGGTTCCTGGGGCGTGCACAAGGACCACTTCGAGACCGCGCTGAAGATCGGCAAGCCGGTCGCCCGCGACGTCTACAAGGCCGACCACCGGTACGTCAGCTCGGAGTGCCCGCTCGCCGGCATGCACATCCTGCAGGGCGTCGAGCGGATCGCCGCCGAGCAGCCGGAGGGCGAGCGCAAGGCGGTGCCGACCCAGTCGTACCACCCGATCGAGCTGCTCGCGATGGCCTACGGCTTCGGTGCCCAGGGCGGCGCGGTCGAGGCCACGGCGGGCGGGCCGGTCCCGGAGCACAGCGAGGCAAGACAGCCATGAAGCGCGCTATCACAGCGGAAGACATCTGGCCGATCGAGCGCTACGGCGCCGAGCGCAAGGCGCTGAAGAAGGCGCTGGTCGAGAAGAAGAAGCACAGGCGCCTCGACGTCGGCCCGGTGGCGACCTTCTATTTCGAGAACTACGAGACCATGTGGTCGCAGGTCCAGGAGATGCTCTGGATCGAGAAGGGCGGCGAGGAGCAGCTGGCCGACGAGCTGCGGGCCTACAACCCCCTGATCCCCCAGGGCAGCGAGCTGGTCGCCACGGTGATGTTCGAGATCGACGACAAGGCGCGGCGCGAAACCTTCCTGCGCAAGCTCGGCGGTGTCGAGGAGACCGCCTTCATCGAGTTCGACGGCGAGAAGGTCGTGGCGGTGCCCGAGGCCGACGTCGACCGCACCACGGCCGACGGCAAGGCCAGCTCCGTGCAGTTCCTGCACTTCCCCTTCAGCGCGCAGCAGAAGGACAAGTTCCGCAAGGCCGGCCGCGTCATCCTCGGCTTCGAGCACCCGGCCTACAGCCACATGTCGGTGCTCTCCGAAACCGCCCGCGCCGCCCTCGCCGAGGACTTCGACTAGACGGTCTCTCTCCTGCCGCCCGGGGCGCGCTACAGGCCCTGGGGCCGCTCCAGGCGACCGGTCTCGCCGGGCGGGTTGGCGAAGGGCGCGAAGCCGTCCCGATCGCGCGTCTCGCGCCAGTGTCCCAGCGCCCAGTGGACCGAGGGGAAGGCGATCTCGTCCCAGGGGATGTCCTTCCAGTCGAACAGCCCGCACTCCCGGCTTTCCGGCCCGGGCGCGATCGCGGGATGCAGCAGGCGGGCCCGGTAGATCAGCTGGACCTGGCTCAGGCGCAGGATCGTGTAGACCGCGAGCAACCGCTCGATCTCCAGCTCGGCGCGCGCCTCCTCCCAGGCCTCGCGCCGCGCGCCGTCCGCCGTCGCCTCGTTGAGCTCCAGGTAGCCCGCGGGCAGCGTCCAGAAGCCGCTGCGCGGCTCGATCGCGCGTCGGCACAGCAGGATGCGGTTCTCCCAGAGCGCGACCGAGCCGACCACGACCTTGGGGTTCTGGTAGTCGACGAAGCCGCAGGCGTCGCAGACCGGCCGCTCGCGATCGTCGCCCTCGGGGATCCGCCGAGAGAAGCTCGGCTGCTGCTGCGCGTCCATCGCGCGATGGTGCCGCCGGGGCGTCCCTGGAGCAAGGCCGCCGCTTCCGGCGCCCGGTTGTGGCGGCGGCGGTCGCCGCGGTGTAAGACTGCCGGCCGCGGAGCGCCCTGCCACCTGTCCGGGAGCACGACCTTGCCCGAGGGACCCTTGAAGACGCCCGGCGCGGCGCGCGCTGCCGCACGCGGCGCGAGCCGCCAGGCCCGGCCGGCGCGGCTGTCCCTGGACCGGCCCCGGCCGGCGAGCCGCTTCTGCGAGGTCGGCTGGCTGGTCGACACCGACAAGTCGGCGCTGATCTACGGCGCCCCGCGCGCCCTCGGCCGCCGCCCGGAAACGCTCGAGGCCGCCCAGGCCGCGCCGAACGCCAAGGCGGTCGCCCGCTGCCCCGCGCTCGCCGACCTAGAGGCCAAGGTCTTCGAGATCCCCTGCCCGGTCGACATCGTCCTGAAGCTGGTCCAGGACGAGAAGGGCCAGCTGCGCGTCGTCCCCTCGGGCGACGGCCAGTCCTCGGTCAACCGCCAGCATCTCGCCCAGATGGTCTTCCTGCTGCAGCGCGAGCGCTGGCGCGACCCGCGCTACCCGGTGGTGCAGATCGCCGCCCCCTACCGCTTCGTCGCCGACGAGGAGGTCTGGCTCAACCAGCTGCCGCCCTACGATCACTGGAGCGGCACGCCCTGGCCGGGCCTCTTGATCGGCGGCCGCTTTCCGATCGACGTGTGGCCGCGCAGCCTGATGTGGGCGATGGAGTGGCGCGACACCGGCAAGCCGCTGGTGATCCGGCGCGGCGAGCCCTGGTTCTACCTGCGCTTCGAGACCCGCGAGCCGGCGCGGCCGCTGCGCCTGGTCGAGGCCGAGATGACCGAGGCGCTGCGCCGTCACTGCCAGGCGCTCGACGGCGTCACAAACTATGTCGGGCAGACCTTCCAGCTGTTCGCCGAAGCCCGGGCGCGGCGTCCCGAGCGGCTGCTGACCAAGGCCGTCCGCTCGAAGCGGGGGTGAGGGCTCGCCAGCGCCGCCGGCGGCCGCTCAGACCCGGAGGTTGAGGAAGCGGCCGCGCGGGTGCAGTTCGCCGGCCTCGCCGGCACGCTCGGCGGCGGCCAGGCGGGGCGCGGGCATGGCGGCCTGCTGCCCGCCCTGGCGTTTAGTGCCGGCGTCGGCGTCGAGCTGCTGCCACTGCTGCTGGGCAACCCGCGCGGAGCCCGGATTGGATAGCCCGAGGGCCTCCGAGAGCGAGTTGCCGATGCGGCTGCCGGAAAGCGCGTCCATGGCAGGTCGATAGCAGCCCGGGCGTTAACAAGCGGTAAAGCCAGTCCCCTCGCGTGACCGGGACGACGGCCCATGCTAAAGCGCGGCCATGGCCGACCCCAGACCCCCATCCCGCCAGCGCACCGCCCGCCCGAGCTCCGCGCGCCGGCCCTCCGGTCCCCGAACGCCGCCGCGCGCCCCCGATCCCCGAACCGCCGATCCCCGCCATCTCGCGCTGCGCCTGCTTGGCCTCGTGCTGCGGCGCGGACAGCCGCTCGACGAGGCGCTCGCCGGCAACCGGTCGGTCGCCGCCCTGGCGGCGCGCGACCGCGCCTTCCTGCGCCTGCTGCTGGCGACGACACTGCGCCGGCTCGGCCAGCTCGACGCCGCGCTCGACTCCCTGGTGCAGCGGCCCCTGCCGGCGCACCCGGGCGAGCTGCGCGACCTGCTCCGGCTGGGCGCGGCGCAGCTGCTGTTCCTGGGCACGCCGCCGCACGCCGCCGTCTCGACCAGCCTGGCCCTGGCCGAGGGCCGCACGCTGCGCAACTTCAAGGGTCTGATCAACGCCCTGCTGCGCCGCCTGGCGCGCGAGGGCGCGGCGATCCTAGAGGGCCAGGACGGCGCGCGCCTGAACCTGCCGGGCTGGCTCTGGGACAGCTTGGTCGCCGCCCACGGGGAGGCGGCGGCGCGCGCGATCGCGGCGGTCCAGGCCGGCGAGCCGCCGCTCGACCTGACCCTCAAGGACGGCCAGGACGTCGAGCTCTGGGCCGAGCGCCTGGAGGCCGAGCCGCTGCCGACCGGCAGCCTGCGCCGGCCGGCGGCCGGCGGCGAGATCGCCGCCCTGCCCGGCTTCGCCGAGGGCGCCTGGTGGGTGCAGGACGCCGCCGCCGCCCTGCCCGCCCGCCTGCTCGGGAGCGTCGACGGCCGGGCCGTCGCCGACCTCTGCGCCGCACCCGGCGGCAAGACGGCGCAGCTCGCCGCCGCCGGCGCACGGGTCGTCGCCGTCGAGATCAGCCGCAGCCGGCTCGCGCGGGTCGGGGAGAACCTGCGGCGGCTCGGCCTGAGCGCGAGGCTGCTCGAGGCCGATGCGACCGTCTGGCAGCCGGACGAGCCGCTGCCCTTCATCCTGCTCGACGCGCCCTGCAGCGCGACCGGCACGCTGCGCCGCCACCCCGACGTCGCCTGGCTGAAGTCGCCGGCGGATCTGCCGGCCCTGACAGCGCTGCAGGACTGCCTGCTGGAGCGTGCCGTGGCCGGCCTGGCGCCCGGCGGCACGCTGGTCTACGCGACCTGCTCGCTGCTGCCCGAGGAGGGCCCGGAGCGGATCGAGCGCCTGCTCGCCGCGGGCGCGCCGCTGGCGCGCCGCCCGGTCCGCGCCGAAGAGGTCGGCGGGCTCGCCGAGCTGGTCACGCCCCAGGGCGACCTGCGAACCCTGCCCTGCCATCTGGCCGAGCGCGGCGGCCTGGACGGCTTCTACGCCTGCCGGCTGGTCCGCCAAGCCTGACGCCTCGGCTTTTGCGGCGGCGGCGCGCTTTGCGCCGCTTGAGGCGGATCGGGGCGCGCGCTACAAGGCGGGCATGCAGCAAGCGCTCCGCATCGCGCCTTCGATCCTCTCGGCCGACTTCGCTCGCCTCGGCGAGGAGGTGCGGGCGATCGACGCCGCCGGCGCCGACTACATCCACGTCGACGTCATGGACGGCCACTTCGTGCCCAACCTGACCATCGGCCCGATGGTCGTGAAGGCCCTGCGACCGCACTCAGCCAAGCCCTTCGACGTCCACCTGATGATCGCCCCGGTCGATCCCTACATCGCCGCCTTCGCCGAGGCCGGCGCCGACATCCTGACCGTGCACCCGGAATCGGGGCCGCACCTGCACCGCACGCTGCAGCTGATCAAGGCGCAGGGCAAGAAGGCGGGCGTCTCTCTCAATCCCGCGACGCCGGTCGAGGTCGTCGACCCGGTGCTCGAGGAGCTCGACCTGATCCTGGTGATGAGCGTCAACCCCGGCTTCGGCGGGCAGTCCTTCCTGCCCTCGTCGCTGCGCAAGATCGAGGCGCTGCGCCGGCGCATCGACGCCCATGTCGCCGCGGGCGGCCGGCCCATCGACCTGGAGGTCGACGGCGGCATCAACGTCGAGACGGCGCGCGCCTGCCGGGAAGCCGGCGCCGACCTGCTGGTCGCCGGCACCTCCAGCTTCGCCGGCGGCCCGGAGGCCTACGCCGGCAACATCCGGCGCCTGCGCGGCGGGGACTGATGACCGCCGCGCCGGCCCCGGGAGCCGCGGCCGAGGGGCCGCCGAAGGGTCGGACCCCGGGCGGCGACCGGCCGCGCGGCGGGCCGCTGGCGCGCCGGCGGGCCTGGCGCCACCTGCCGCCGGAGCAGCGCTGGGCGCGCCTGCTCTACCTGGCCAAGCGCAACTGGTTCGCCCTGCCCTTCTACCCCTCCCTGCTGCCGGTCTGCGGCGAGCCGGCGCCGCGGGCCACGCCGCCCGACCCCTGGCCGGGCCGCGCCGACCAGGGCCTGGCCCTGGTCGGCGGCCTCTACCGCTTCGCCGGCCAGAGCCTGCAGGCACCGACGCCGCCCTGGCTGGCGCCCGAGGCGACGCGGGCCTGGCTGCGCGAGCTGCATTCCTTCGCCTGGCTGCGCGACCTGCGCGCCGCCGGCAGCGACGCCGCCCGGCGCCACGCCCGCGAGCTGACCCAGGACTGGCTGGACCGCCACGGGCGCTGGTCCGAGCCGGCCTGGGAGCCGCTGACCCTGGCGCGGCGCTTGACCCACTGGCTGGCCCAGTGGGATTTCCTGGCGGCCAGCGCCGAGCACGACTTCCGCCGGGCCGTGCTCGACTCGGCGGCCGCCCAGACCGCGCACCTGGCGCACAGCCTGCCGGCCGGCCTCTCCGGCGCCGACCTCGTCTGCGCGGTCAAGGGCCTGGCGATCGGCGGCGCCTGCCTGCCCGGCGGCGAGCGCTGGCTCGGCAAGGCCCTGGACCTGCTGACCCGCGAGCTGCCGCGCCAGATCCTGCCCGACGGCGGCCACGTCGAGCGCAGCCCCTCGCGCCACCTGGCGGCGCTGCGCGACCTGATCGACGTCAAGGCGATGCTGCACGCCGCCGGGCGCGAGCCGCCGGCCGAGCTGGAGGCGGCGATCGACGCCATGGCGCCGATGCTGCGGCTGTTCCTGCACGGCGACGGCGGCCTCGCCCTCTTCAACGGCTCCAGCGCCGAGGAAGCGCTGAAGATCGACCTGGTCCTGCAGCGCGCCGGCTCGCGCGGCCGGCCTCGCCTCTCGGCCCCAGAAAGCGGCTTCCAGCGCCTGCAGGCCGGGCGCACCCTGGCGATCATCGACGCCGGCGCGCCGCCGCCGCCGGGCCAGGACGGGCTGGCCCACGCCGGCACCCTCTCCTTCGAGCTGTCGGTCGGCCGCGAGCGGCTGATCGTCAACTGCGGGACGCCGGGCGCCGAGGGCGGTCCGGCCGCCTGGATCGCGGCCCTGCGCCGTACCGCTGCCCACTCGACCCTCGAGCTCGACGGCCGCTCCTCTTCGGAGGCGCTGAGCGCCGGCCTGTGGAGCGGCCCCGGCTTGGCGACGCGGCCGCACTCGGTCAGCTGCCGGCGCGAGGCGGTCGAGGGCGCGACGCTGCTCGAGATGACCCACGACGGCTATCGCGACAGCCTGCGCACCCTGCATCGCCGCCGGCTCTACCTGGCGGCCGCCGGCGACGACCTGCGCGGCGAGGACCACATCGAGCGCAGCGACGGCGCCGTGCCGGCCGCCTTCACGCTGCGCTTCCACCTGCATCCCGAGGTGCAGGCGAGCCTCGTCCAGACCGGCGACGCCGCCCTGCTGCGCCTGCCGCGCGGCGGCGGCTGGCGGTTCCGCTGCAGCGGCGGGACACTGGCCATCGAGGACTCGGTCTACTGGGGCGAGGAGCGCTCGCGGCGCAGCCGGCAGCTCGTCGTCTGCGGCACCGCAGGTCCCGGCACCAGCCTGATCAAGTGGGCCCTGCGGCGCGAGAGCGGCAAGCGCGACTGACCGCCGGGGCTGGTCATTGCCCGCCGCCGGCCTTCACCCGATGGTTACGAATCCCGGCGATCCTGCGCTAGATTCGAAGCGGGAGCGGGGGTCTGGCCATGACTTTCCTGAGAATGCTGTTCGCGGCAGGGCTGCTGCTGGTCGCGCAGCCGGCCCTGACCGGTGAAGCCTGGGCCTACAAGGCCGTCGAGAGCGGCGACCCCAGGGTCGCGGTCCAGCCCCTGACGGCTCTGGCGCCGCGGGCCGGCGGCCTGGCCTGCCGGTCGCTCGCCGACGCCGTCGCCGAGGCGGGCACCGCGACCGGGACCGCCGCCGCCAAGCTGTTCGAGCGTGCCGGCGCGGCCTGCGCCGAGGCCGGCAAGCTGACCGCGGCCGTGGCGCACTACAGCCAGGCGATCCGCCACTCCGTCTGGCGCGCGAGCACCTACGCGCGGCGCGGCCGGCTGCACGCCCGGCTCGGCGAGCACGAGCTCGCCGTGCTCGACTACGACCAGTCGATCAGGCTCGATCCGCAGCAGTCGCGCTACCGCTACCTGCGTGCCATCTCGCGCGCGGCGATCGGACGCGCGGAGGCCGCGGTCGACGACCTCGAGCAGGTGCTGAAGCTGGAGGACAGCGAGGTCGTCAGCCGCCTGCAGCGCCGCCTGATCGAGAAGGGCTACGGCACCCCCGTCGACGGCGAGTACGACCCCGGAACGCGCCGCGCCCTGGTCGCCTGCCTCAGTGCCCACTGCTTCGAGTTCTGAGCCGGCTCAGGCGACGCCGAGCAGCCCCTTGGCGAAGGCCTCGGCCGAGAAGGGCCTGAGGTCATCCGCGCCCTCGCCGACGCCGACGGCGTGGACCGGCAGGCCCTGCGCCTCGGCGAGCGCGACCAGCACGCCGCCCTTGGCCGAGCCGTCGAGCTTGGTGACGACCAGGCCGGTGACGTTGACCAGCTCGCGGAAGGTCGCGACCTGCTGCAGGGCGTTCTGGCCGGTCGTGGCGTCGAGCACCAGCATGACGTCGTGCGGCGCCTCGGGATCGAGCTTCTTCAGGACCCGGATGACCTTCTGCAGCTCGGCCATGAGGCCTGCCTTGTTGTGCAGGCGGCCGGCCGTATCGATCAGCAGGATGTCGGCCGCCTCGCGCCGGGCCTGCTCCAGGGCGTCGTAGGCCAGCCCCGCGGCGTCGGCGCCCTGGGCGCGCGCCACGACCGTGCAGCCGATGCGCTCGCCCCAGATCTGCAGCTGCTCGATGGCGGCGGCGCGGAAGGTGTCGCCGGCGGCGAGCACGACCTTGTGGCCGTCCTCGCCCAGACGCTTGGCCAGCTTGCCGATGGTCGTCGTCTTGCCCGAGCCGTTGACGCCGACGACCAGGACGACGTGCGGGCGGTGCGCCGGGTCGGGCTGGAAGGGCCTGGCGACCGGCTCCAGCAGGGTCGCGATCTGCGCCGCCAGCGCGCCGCGCACCTCCTGGTCCGAGACCTCCTTGCCGAAGCGGGTGCGCGAGAACTCCGCGGTCAGGCGGGCCGCGGCCTGGACGCCGAGGTCGGCCGAGATCAGCAGCTCCTCGAGCTCCTCGATCGCCGCCTCGTCGAGCTTGCGCTTGGTGAAGATCGCGGTGATGCCGGAGCCGAGCCGCGTCGAGGAGTGCGACAGCCCCTCACGCAGCCGGCGGAACCAGGAGCGCCTGCCCTCGTCCTGCTCGCTCATGCCGCCGAGGACATCCCGGTGCGGGCGACCAGCGCGCCCTCGACGACATCGGTCGCGACCAGCTCGACGATCTCGCCGACCCGCGCCGCGGCCGGCCCCTCGAGGCGGACCGGGGCGAAGTGCTCGCTGCGGCCGCGCCCGGGCTCCTCGAGCAGCACCGACAGCGGCCGCCCCAGCTGGCCGGCCAGGAAGCGGCGCTCGGCGGCCGCGCCGGCCGCGCGCAGGCGCGCCGCGCGCTCCTTGCGCAGCGGCTTGGGCAGCGCCGGCATGCGCGCCGCCGGGGTGCCCTCGCGCTCGGAATAGGGGAAGACGTGCAGCCAGGTCAGGCCGGCCTCCTCGACCAGGGCGAGGCTGTTCTCGAAGGCCGCGGCGCTCTCGGTCGGGAAGCCGGCGATGAGATCGGCGCCGAAGACGACGTCGGGCCGCGCCGCGCGCGCGCGCTCCACCGTGCGCAGCACGTCGGCGCGCAGGTGGCGGCGCTTCATGCGCTTGAGGATCAGGTCGTCGCCGGCCTGGATCGAGAGGTGCAGGTGCGGCATCAGCCGCGGCTCCTCGGCGAGCAGGCGGAACAGGTCCGCGTCGAGCTCGACCGGATCGACCGAGGAGAGCCGCAGGCGCGGCAGCTCGGGAACCAGGGCGAGCAGGCGGCGCGCCGCCTGGCCGAGGCCCGGCCGGCCCGGCAGGTCCTTGCCGTAGTCGGTGAGGTCGACCCCGGTCAGCACGACCTCGCGCACGCCGCCCTCGACCAGCAGGCGGACCTGGCGGACGATCTCGCCGAGCGGCAGCGAGCGGCTCGGGCCGCGGCCGAAGGGGATGATGCAGAAGGTGCAGCGGTGGTCGCAGCCCTGCTGGACCTGGACGAAGGCGCGGGTCTTCTCGGCGAAGCCGGCGATCAGGTGGCCGGCGGTCTCGGCCGCGAGGTCGTGGGCCGCCATGATGTCGCCGACCGCGCGGTGCGGTCCGGCGCCGGCGGCGCCCGCGACGGCGGGGGCGAAGGAGCCGGCCTCGAGCTTCTCCAGGTTGCCGAGCACGCGGTCGACCTCGGGCATGGCGGCATAGCGGTCTGGGTCGATCTGCACGGCGCAGCCGGTGACGACGATCTCGGCGTCGGGGTGGGCGCGCCGCGCCTTGCGCACGGCCTGGCGGAACTGCCGCTCGGCCTCGGCGGTGACGGCGCAGGAATTGAGAATCACGGCGTTGCTCAGGCCCTGGGCGCGCGCATGCTCGCGCATCACCTCCGACTCGTAGGCGTTCAGCCTGCAGCCGAAGGTGACGATCCTGGCCTCGGCCAGCGCTGGGCCGCTCGGGGCGGCGGCGCCGGCGGCACGCTCGGTCGCTGCGTTCGTCATGGGACCGCGGTTATATGGGCCCGGCGCCCGGCCTGTCCAGCGAAGGCGGGTCCGCGAGGCCCGGCCGACCGTGCGCTTAGGCCGTGCGCTCAGGCCATGCGCTCGGCGATCGCCTGCATGAAGCGGTGGCTCGCCGGGTCGTGGAAGCGGGTCAGCAGGCCGCCGTCGAAGGCCGGCGAGGCTCGCCCGGCCTGCATGGCCTCGACCGGGCCGATGTCCTCCTCGAAGACCTGCCGCCAGCGCGCCAGCGTCTCGGCGATCGTCGGCGCCAGCTCCGGATCGACTGCGGCCCCGGCCGCGGCGTAGAGGTGCAGCGTCTCGCGGCTTGCCGTCGGCCCCTCGGGATGGACCACGACGCCGAAGAAATGGTCACCCTGGACGCCGAGCCAGAGGTTCGGGAAGACCACCGGGTACTCGCCGACCGCCGCCGCCGGCTCGTCCAGGCCGGCGAGGCGCGGCAGCGGCCGCGCCGCCGGCGGCGGGGCGTAGCCCGTGACGCCGGCACCGACCGCGGGCCAGGCCTCGAAATAGTAGTGCTCGTCGAGCGGCGAGTAGCCGTTGAGCGCCGGGTGGACGATCGGCAGGTGATAGCTCTCCAGGAAGTTCTCGGTCGCCAGCTTCCAGTTCGCCTGGACCGTCAGCGTCATGCCGGCGACCCGCTCCAGCCCGGCGAGGTCGTAGCGCGCCCAGCGCCGGGCCAGCGGCGCGAGATGCGCCTCGAGCGGCGGCGCCGTGCCGCCGAGGTCGACGAAGACGAAGTCCGCCCACAGCCCGCTGCGCACCGGCAGCAGGCCGTTCGCCGCCCGGTCCAGGCCCTCGGCCTCGTGGCGGCCGGGGCCGCCGACGTGCGGCGTCTTCAGCAGGCGGCCGTCGAGCGCGTAGCTCCAGGCGTGGTAGGGGCAGACCAGGCCGGGACGCCGGCAGGCCGCCTCCCGGACCAGCCGGGCACCGCGGTGTCGGCAGACGTTGTGGAAGACCCGGATCCCGCCCTCGCCGTCGCGCAGCAGGACCAGCGGCACGCCGCCGAAGTCGATCGGCTTGAGGTCGCCGGGCGCCGGCACCTCGCCGGCCGAGCCCAGGCAGGCCCAGCCGCCGTGCAGCACCTGGGCCATCTCCAGACGGTGATAGGCCGGGTCGGTGTAGACCGCGTTCGGCAGCCCGCGCGCCGCGCCGAGCGGACGGCGGACCGCCGAGAAGTCGATCGGGGGCGGCGGGGCCGAGAGCGGATCGAGGGGCGCGAGCGACATGACGGTCTCCTCGTCGATACGACGGAGAACCAGTCTCGCGGGCGCCTGTGGCCGCGTCGCGATTGCCAGCGGCAGAAAGCTAACCCAGCAGCGACCTGTCGAGGCTACCGCAGAAGGCGGTCGCGACCGGCCCGGTCATCAGCACGTGGCCGTCGGCCTCGCGCCACTCGACGAGCAGGTCGCCGCCCGGCTGCTCGACGCGGGCGCGCCGCTCGGTCAGGCCGCGGCGCACCGCGGCGACCTGGGCGGCGCAGCCGCCGCTGCCGCTGGCCCGGGTCAGGCCGACGCCGCGCTCCCAGATGCGCTGGCGCAGGTGCGTCGTCGAGACGACCTGGACGAGCTGCACGTTGGTGCGCCGCGGGAACAGGGGGTCGTGCTCGATCGCCGGCCCCAGCGCCGCCAGGTCGATGCCCTCGGGATCCTCGACGAAGAAGACGACGTGCGGGTTGCCCAGCGACAGCGCGACGGGGTCCGCCAGCGGCCCCTTGGCGTAGTCGAGCCGCCCGGTGTCCATGGCCCGCGCCAAGGGCACCTCGCGCCAGTCCAGCCGGGGCGGGCCGAGATCGGCGGTGACCTGACCGTCGGCGGCCGGGGTGCAGGGCAGCAGGCCGCCGAGGGTGCGGATCGTGACCGCCTCGCGGCCTTCGGCGAAGAGCAGGGAGGCGACACAGCGCGTGGCGTTGCCGCAGGCTTCGGCCTCGCTGCCATCGGCGTTGAAGATGCGCATGAAGAGGTCGGCCGGGGCGGCGTCGGGCTCGAGCACGATCAGCTGGTCGCAGCCGACGCCCTCGCGGCGGTCGGCGATCGCCGCGGCCTGGGCGGCGCTCGGGCGGAACGGCTCCAGGCGGGCATCGACGATGACGAAATCGTTGCCCAGCCCGTGCATCTTGCGGAAGGGGCGGCCGGTCATGGCGGCTATATGGACCGGCACCCTCCCGGTCGTCCAGCGCGACGGCGAGCGCCGCCGCGCCGGCGGGGCGCTACCAGGTGCGGACCGGTCCGGTGTCGACGTGGACGAAGCCCGACTTGGCGTAGAGGCCGACGCCGCCAGCCTGCAGGTCGAGCGCGGCGCGGTGCACCGCCCGGAGATCGACGCCGCCCATGGCGATGTCGATGGCCTGGCCCTTCATGTGGAAAGACTTGCGGGCGACGCCGCCGCTGTTGCCGCGGAGCATGGCGTTGGTCTTGGGCGAGCGGTATCCGGAGATCACGGCGTAGGTGCTCTCCTTGCCCAGCGTCCGCTGCAGCCCGTCGAGCAGGTCCATGAGCTTGGGGTCGATCGGGAAGACCTCGCCGGTGCGGAAGTCGCGCAGCACCTCGTTGATCTCGCCGAGCGCACCCTTGTCGTAGCGGCCGTCGACCCAGTAGGTCGCGCGCAGGCGCTCCTCGGTGTGCAGATTGTGGAACGAAAGGCGGCGCAGGTCGTTTCCTGCCCTGACGATGTTCGGCATGGCCAGCACGGCCGTTCCGGCTGCGGCTGTCGCAAGAAAGCCGCGTCGCGATAGAAGGCTCATGGAATCCCCCGAGCTCGGTCGTGGTCTTTGACGCGCCCTTTCCCGGTGGGTGCGCCGTCGGCTGCGCTTCTTCTGTGGCGAGCTTCGCCCCCCGTCGCTTTCGTTTTGGTTAACAGAATCGGCCGGCAAGTCAATCGCCCCGGTAGCGGGCGGAGGTCGGCGCCCGTGCCTCGGAAGCGCCACAATTCATGCCCTTAGCACGGGTTGTTCCGGTTATTAGTGAAGAAAAACAGGCGCCAAGCTGTCACCTCGGCGGCGCCCGCGTCGATGGCACCACGTCCGCGCGCGCCGCACGCGGCGCTCTGACGCAGTATGACAAGCGGTGCAAGGAAAAGGGCCGGCGCATCTCCTGCGCCGGCCCTTCCGCCGTCCTTGCCGAGCCCTCGCAGGCCGGCGCCGAGTGGTCAGCTCCGCCCGGTCCGCCCCAGCGGCTCCTCCGCCAGCAGAACCTCGCTGCTCCGCAGCTGCTCGACCAGCGCGCGGTCGCGGCCGTAGACGTCGTCGTAGAAGTGTGTCGTGCCGTCGCCGTCGACCCAGACGGTGAAGTAGACCATGTGCACCGGCCAGCTCCGCTGCAGGGAGATGCGGTCGCTTTCGCCGCTGGCGTAGAGCGCCTGAAGCCGCTCCATGTCCCAGCCCTCGGCGTCCTTCAGGACCAGCTTCGCCAGGTCGTCGGGGCGCGCCAGGCGCACGCAGCCCGAGCTGAGCGCGCGGCGCGACCGGCTGAACAGCTCTGGGTGGTTCGTGTCGTGCAGATAGATCGTATGCCGGTTCGGCATCATGAACTTGATGCGGCCCAGCGCGTTGTGCGGTCCCGGCGACTGGACCAGCCGGTAGGGCAGGCTGCGCGGGCTGGCGCGCACCGCGTGCCAGTCGATGCTGTAGGGATCGATCGGCACCGCGCTTTCGGACCAGCTGGCGTAGAGCGTGATCCTCTGCCGGGCCAGGTAGCCGGGGTCTTCGCGCAGCTCCGGCAGGTAGTCCTCGGCGAAGATGGTCGGCGGCACCGTCCAGGTCGGGTTGACCTCGAGATAGCTCATTTCGGCGGAGAACATCGGCGTTGCGCGCGCCGGCGTGCCGGTGACCACCGGCATGCGCAGCACGACCTCACCGTCCTCGACGACCCGCAGGTCGTAGCCCGCGGTATTGACCAGAAGGTAGCGGGGGCCGAGATCCTGCGGCAACCAGCGCCAGCGCTCCATGTTAGCCTGCACGACTTCGACCAGCTCCGCCGCCGTCCGGTTGAGCGCCGCCAGGGTCTTCGGGCCGACGCGGCCGTCGACGGCCAAGCCGCTGCGCTGCTGGAAGCTGCGCACGGCACGCTCGAGGGCCTGGTCGAAATGGGCAGGATCGCTCTTGTCGGCCCCGGCGGCCCCTACGGAGGAGGCACCGACGGCCTCGCCGGCTGGAGTCTCGACGGCGGGATCGCGGCCCGCGAGGCGCTCGCGCAGCAGGACGACGCGCGGATTCCGCATGCCGGGGTCGAGGGTCTCGCCCTCCGGCACCCTCGTCCACCCGCCCCCGGCGGCGACCTGGCGGAGCTCCGCCAGGGTGCGGCGCAGGCGTTCGTACTGGGGGTGTCGGGGCGCAAGCGCGGCGAGCGCGGCCGCGAGATCCGGCGCGGCGGCGAGGCGCGAGACGGCCTCGACCGGATCGACGGGCGTCTCGTTGCCGTCCAGGCCGGCGCCCTGGTCGCGCAGCGCCTCGCGCCCGCGGAGCTGATCGCCGAGGTAGCCGAGCAGGCCGCTGCTGATCAGCAGGTCGACTTCCTGCCAGCGCCCCTCCCGGCGCGCGGTCTCGATCTCCCGCACCTGGTAGAGCGCGGGATCGAGGCCCTGGCTGTCGGCATCCGCCAACGCCAGCAGCGCATCCTCGCCCCGCGCGCTCAGCCCCGACGCCTCGGCATCGAGCCAGATCGGCAGGAAGCTGCGCGTCTCGTAGAGCCTCTTGAGGCGCAAATCCTCGAGCAGGCCTTGATCGAGCACGCCCGGCGCGGACTGCGCAGGCGGCGCGGCGTCCTGGCCCGTCGCCCGAAGCTCGCTCGGCGTCAGCGCCGCGACGTCGCGGACCTGGAGGCCGGCCGACAGGCAAAGAGCCGCCGTCGCCAGCGCCACGCTGCGCAGTGAAGCTTGCTTCCACATAAATGAAAACCTCGTTTGAACTGACGCGCCCGGCGCTCGGAGGAAGACGGGCATGAAACGGAGCCTGGATCCTATGCAGCGGGCACTTGCGCCCCTACAAACGGCTCCAGTGCCGATTCGGATCCCCAACCCGGCAAATTGGCTATTGCCTAGAGGAGCACAAGAAGATGAACGAGGACGTTTTCAACATGTCGCTGCGCAAGTTTCTCAAGCAGGTCGGCGTGACCTCCCAGCGTGAGATCGAGACCGCCGTGCGCGACCGCGTGGAGAGCGGCGCCCTGGCCGATCGAAAGGCGCTCTCCGCGCGCATGACCCTGGTCGTGGACGGCATCGACCTGGAGCACGTGATCGAGAGCCGCATCGAGCTCGAGTAGGCCGGCGGGCTGGCTCGCCGGTTCAGTCGGTGCCGCCTTCGATGCGCGGCAGGTAGGGCGCCGGCAGGGCCATCCGCTTGTTCGAGAGCACGATCCGCAGCCGGTCCGGGTAGTCGGTAACGATGCCGTCGACGCCGTCGTCGATCAGCCGGGCCATCGTCACGGGGTCGTTGACCGTCCAGGCGACGACCCTGAGGCCGAGGCCATGCGCCGCCTCGATCAGTTCGGGGCGAAGGTCGCGGTAGTAGGGCGACCAGACCGACCCTCCCGCCGCCTCGACCAGGGCCGGCGGCCCGCCCGGATAGTCGTCCGCGTCCAGTCCGCCGAGCCAGGGCGAGGCGCCGGGCCGGCCGCGCTCCAGATTGTCGAGCCAGGACTGCTCGGCGGTCAGGTGCACGGTCGGCAGCCCGGGCGCCAGCGCCTGGACCGCCGCCAGGCTCCGCCAGTCGAAGGACTGGACCGCGACCCGCGATGCCACCCCGGCCTCGCGCACCGCCGCGATGACGGCCTCGGCCAGCGCCGCCGGCGCGGCCGAGCCGGCCGGATCGTCCGGCGCCAGCTTGGTCTCGATCGAGTAGCGTATGCGCCCGCCGCTGCGCGCCTCGCCGAGCGCGAGCACCGCAGCCAGGGTCGGCGGCGGCACGCGCTCCAGGCAGGGCTGCGCCGGGAAGCGCTCCGCGGTCCTGCCGCCCGGCCGGGCACAGCCGACGTCGTAGGCCTGTAGCGCCGCTAGGTTGAGGTCGACCACCGCCGGCCCCTCGCCCTCCAGCCATCGGCCTTGCGGGTCGCGGGTGCGGTCGGCCGGCAGCCGCCGGTCGTGCAGCACGACCGGCACTCCGTCCGCCGTCAGCACCACGTCGAGCTCCAGCGTGGTGACGCCGACGGTCAGGGTGCGCCCGAATCCCGGCAGCGTATTCTCGGGCATCAGGCCCCGGGCGCCGCGGTGGCCGAGCGCCTCGAAGCCGAGCGCGCCGACCGGTGTCTCCTGGACCACGAAGGGCTCGGCGCCGAGCGACACGAACAGGCCGGCCGCGACCAGCGCGCCGGTGACCGCGAAGGCCCCCAGGCTGCCCCCGGACAGCCGGCGCCTGCGCCGGGGACGGCCGGGCGGTTGCCGCTCCGGCCCGCCGGCTCCGCTATCGCCCGCCTTCGCGCCTGTCATTTCGACAGCCTACACTGGATCTTCCGGCCCGTCCGGGCGCCGGGTGCCGCACCCCGGCCGCCGGCGAGCGGTCAGACGATGCCGAGGCGACGCATCCAGGCAGCGGTCTCGCGGGCTTCCGGATCGGCCTCGGCGGCGAGGCCCGCCGCGACGCCGGCCCGATCCTCGGCCGAGCGGTTCTGCGACAGCTTCGCCTTTGCCTCGACCCGCTCGGTCGCGATCGCGAAGCCGAGCACGGCGCGGCGCAGCCTGGCCAGGCCGGCCGGGTCCTGGCCGTCAAGCCGCCAGGGCTGCGGCCTGTCCGCCTCGTAGGTCTCGGTCAGCGCCGACAGCAGCGCCTCGGTCTCGCCGTCGTCGAGCAGCGTCACCGGGCCGGAGACCTGGACCGCCAGGTAGTTCCAGGTCGGCACCGCCGGTCCCGGGCGATAGAGGCCGGGCGAGACGTAAGCGTGCGGGCCAGAGAAGACCGCCAGGGCGCGCCCGCCCTCCTCGGCGAGCCGGCGCAGGCTCGCGCACTGCGGGTTGGCGGCGGCGAGGTGGCCGTAGAGCCGGCCCTGCCCCGGATTCGCCGGTGCTACGGCGGGGCGGTGCAGCAGCGGCAGGTGGTTGGCCTCGGGCCCCTCGGCGCCGGCGGTGACCAGCAGCGCGAAGGCGCGGCCCGCGATCAGCGCGGCGATCGATTCGGGGTCGTCCAGGCGAAAGGCCGGCGGCGTGAACATGGCGGGAATCCCCAGGCGCAGGAGGCGGGGCCGAATCTAGCAGCCGAGCGGCCCCATGAAAGAGCCGCTTTGCGCCGCGCGGAGGGGGCCAGTCGGCGGCCGTGCTTGCGCCCCGTCAGACCTTGCGCTCGACCATCAGCTTCTTGATCTCGGCGATTGCCTTGGCCGGGTTCAGGCTCTTCGGGCAGGTCCGCGTGCAGTTCATGATGGTGTGGCAGCGGTACAGCCGGAAGGGATCCTCGAGCTGGTCGAGGCGCTCGCCGGTCGCCTCGTCGCGGCTGTCGGCGATCCAGCGGTAGGCCTGCAGCAGCACCGCCGGCCCCAGGTAGCGCTCGCCGTTCCACCAGTAGCTCGGGCAGGCCGTCGTGCAGCAGAAGCAGAGGATGCACTCCCACAGGCCGTCGAGCCTGGCCCGCTCCGCCGGGCTCTGCGGCCGCTCGCGCTCGGGCGCGGGCGTCGTCGTCTTCAGCCATGGCTCGATCGAGCGCAGCTGGGCGTAGGACGTCGTCAGGTCCGGCACCAGGTCCTTCACGACCGGCTGGTGCGGCAGCGGGTAGACCTTCACGTCGCCTTTGACGTCGTGCAGGTTCATCGTGCAGGCCAGGGTGTTGACGCCGTCGATGTTCATGGCGCAGGAGCCGCAGACGCCCTCGCGGCAGGAGCGCCGGAAGGTCAGGGTCGGGTCGATCTCGTTCTTGATCTTGATCAGGGCGTCCAGGACCATCGGGCCGCAGTCGTCGAGATCGATCGCGTAGCTGTCGACGCGCGGGTTCTGGCCGTCGTCGGGATTCCAGCGGTAGACCTTGAAGGTCTTGGTCTTCTTCGCTCCCGAAGGCGCCGGCCAGCTCTTGCCGGTGCCGATCTTCGAGTTTGCGGGCAGCGCGAATTCAGCCATGGTCGGTCGCTCTCCTGGTCGCCAGCCGTCAGTAGACCCGTGCCTTGGGCGGGAACGACTGCACCTGGTTGGTCATCGGCTGCATGTGCACCGGGCGGGTGTCGAGCCGGGCCTTGCCCGCCTCGTCGACCCAGACGACCGAGTGCTTCATCCAGTTCTCGTCGTCGCGGTCCGGAAAGTCCTCGCGGGCGTGGGCGCCGCGGCTCTCGGCGCGCTCGGCGGCCGAGCCCATGGTCGCGACGGCTTGGCGGATCAGGTTGTCGAACTCCAGGGTCTCGACCAGGTCCGAGTTCCAGATCATCGAGCGGTCGCTGACCGAGATGTCGTCCTTCTGCGTCCAGAGCGCGCCCAGCTTGGCGACGCCTTCCTGCAGCGTCTCGCCGGTGCGGAAGACCGCGGCGTGGGTCTGCATGACGCGCTGCATGTCGAGGCGCATCTTCGAGGTCGGCGTGCCGCCCTTGGCGTGGCGCAGCCGGTCGAGGCGGCTCAGCGCCGGCTCGTCGGCGTCGGCCGGCAGCGGCTTGTGGCCCTCGCCCGGCGACAGGGTCTCGGCGCAGCGCTTGCCGGCGGCGCGCCCGAAGACGACCAGGTCGAGCAGCGAGTTGGAGCCCAGGCGGTTGGCGCCGTGGACCGACACGCAGGCCGCCTCGCCGACCGCCATCAGGCCGGGCACCACCGAGTCGGGGTCGCCGTCGCGCGGAGTCAGCACCTCGCCGTGAAAGTTCGTCGGGATGCCGCCCATGTTGTAGTGGCAGGTCGGGATCACCGGGATCGGCTCCTTGGTCACGTCGACGCCGGCGAAGATCTTGGCGGTTTCAGAGATGCCCGGCAGGCGCTCGTGCAGGACCTTGGGGTCCAGGTGCTCGAGGTGCAGGTGGATGTGGTCCTTCTCGGCGCCGACGCCCCGGCCCTCGTTGATCTCGACGGTCATCGAGCGGCTGACCACGTCGCGGCTGGCCAGGTCCTTGGCCGAAGGCGCATAGCGCTCCATGAAGCGCTCGCCCTCGGCGTTGGTGAGATAACCGCCCTCGCCGCGCGAGCCCTCGGTGATCAGGCAGCCGGCGCCGTAGATGCCGGTCGGGTGGAACTGCACGAACTCCATGTCCTGCAGCGGCAGGCCGGCGCGCAGCACCATGGCGTTGCCGTCGCCGGTGCAGGTGTGCGCCGAGGTGCAGGAGAAGTAGGCGCGGCCGTAGCCGCCGGTCGCCAGGATCGTGCGGTGGGCGCGGAAGCGGTGGATCGTGCCGTCGTCGAGGTTCCAGGCGACGACGCCGCGGCACTCGCCCTCCTCCATCATCAGGTCGAGGGCGAAGTACTCGATGAAGAACTCGGCGTTGTTGCGCAGCGACTGCTGGTAGAGCGTGTGCAGCATCGCGTGCCCGGTGCGGTCGGCTGCCGCGCAGGTGCGCTGGGCGGTGCCCTTGCCGTACTCCGTGGTCATGCCGCCGAAGGGCCGCTGGTAGATCTTGCCTGCCTCGGTGCGGCTGAAGGGCACGCCGTAGTGCTCCAGCTCGATGATCGCCGGGATCGCCTCCTTGGTCATGTACTCGATGGCGTCCTGGTCGCCGAGCCAGTCGGAGCCCTTGACCGTGTCGTACATGTGCCAGCGCCAGTCGTCCGGGCCCATGTTGCCGAGCGAGGCCGAGATGCCGCCCTGGGCCGCCACCGTGTGGCTGCGCGTCGGGAAGACCTTGGAGATGCAGGCGGTCTTGAGGCCGGCCGCGGCCAGCTCCAGGGCCGCGCGCAGCCCCGCGCCGCCGGCGCCGACGACGACGACGTCGTAGGTGTGATCGACTTTGGTATAGGCCTCGGGCATGGCGACTGGCCTTTCTGGGGCTTCGGCTGGCGGAACGGCGTTTCGGGGCGTTTCGGGCGGCGCCTTGCGGTGCCGCCGGCTCAGAACATCAGGGACAGGACGGAGAGCGTGGCGATCACGCCGAGCAGCAGGGAGGCGCCCTTGACCAGCAGCAGCAGGGCGAGCTTGGCGCCGCCGTGGTGGACGTAGTCCTCGATCACGACCTGCAGGCCCAGCGCGGCGTGATGGAAGGTCGCGCCGACCAGCAGGATCAGCAGGGCGCCGGAGATCGGGTGGCCGGCCCAGGCCGCGAAGGCGGCGTGGTCGGCGCCGACCAGCGAGACGACCGAGACCGCGAACCAGAGGACCAGCGGCACCAGGGCCAGCGCGCTCAGGCGCTGGGCCCACCAGTGCCCGGTGCCGTCATGGGCCGAGCCGAGGTGGCGAACGCGGGCGAGCGGACTGCGCAGGTTCATCTGTTGCACTCCTTCCGGCCTGTCATGAGGCCTCTCACGGCAGGACCAGGGCGAGGCCCCAGGTCAGCACCGTCAGCGCCGCCGTGGCGATCACCACGGTCCAGCCGCTGCGGTAGACGCTGGGCAGCTCGAAGCCCAGGCCGACGTCCCAGGCCAGGTGCCGGACGCCGTTGCAGAGATGGTAGAAGAGCGCGACCGACCAGCCGAACAGCAGGATCAGGCCGACCGGCGAGCCGACGAAGGACTGGGCGCCGGCGAAGGCCTCGGGCCCGGCCGCGGCGGCCGCCAGCCAGTAGACCAGCAGCAGCGTGCCGAGGCCGAGCGCGACGCCGGTCGCCCGGTGCAGGATCGAGAGCACGGAGGTCAGCTGCGGCCGGTAGACCTGCAGATGCGGGGAGAGGGGCCGGTTCTGGAGGGACATGCTGCGGCGCTCCTTCCGCCAGGGATCGGACGTGGCTCCCCGGGGACGGCCGGGCGGTCACGCCCCTCGTCCCCCGCGAGTCGCCCTGGGAAATACTGCGCTGCGGCAGGCAAGTCAACGAAGCGCCCCGGGCCAGCACCCTCGACTTCTATGCCAAATGCTTGAGCGCCTTGACAGAATTCTGTCGCGCCGCGGGCCCGGTGGACAACCCGGTGGAGCGGCGGTGGGCGCCTTGTGCACAAGCCTCGATTCCGTCCCCCGCAATCTGCCTCGCCACCGCCGGGAATCGCTTCACGCCGGGCGCCCGTCGGCCGATCATCGCCATCAGCACCAGCGCGTGCCGAGGTCCCGGGCTCTCGCCGGCGATCGCCCCGCCCGACCCTGGCGGGGACCCGCTGCCGGGAGAGCTGCCCGGGGACCTCGCCGGCAGGGCGCCCACCGCAGGCCCCCCGGGCCGGGGGCCGCCGGCGGGTGGGCGGCGCCGGCCCGGACCCCTTGCGGGTCACGGCGCCGCCGCCGACCAGAAGATCGCCTCCGGAGCCCAGGCCCCGCCCGGGACCGGGGCGATTTCGGGGGCAGCGAACCGGCTCTCGCGGTGGCCTCTGCCAGGTCCCGCCGCGGGGGCCGGCGCGTCAGTTCCGCCGCGGCATCAGCACGCTGTAGTCGAGGTCCAGCACCACCGCCGGGTCCGGCTTGCCGTCTGCGCCCCGATCGGGGAAGTCTGCGCAGCGCCGGCCCTTGGTCGCGATCGTGCGCAGGCGCAGCACGCCGAGGTCGGCGCGCTCCGGCAGGGGCGCCTTGTCGAGCACCTCGCTCCAGGCCGAGAGCGTGTCGCCGGCGAAGCTCGGCGCGACGTGGCGGCCGCCGTTGATCGCGGCGATCCGGCAGGCGTTGGCGAGGCCGTTGAAGGACAGCGCGCGGGCGATCGAGATGACGTGGCCGCCGTAGACGATGCGCCGGCCGAAGCGGTTGCCGTCGGCCGCCAGCTGGTCGAAGTGGACCCGCGCCGTGTTCTGGTAGAGCCGCGTCGCGAGCTGGTGCTCGGCCTCCTCCAGGGTCATGGCGTCGCTGTGGTCGATGCGCTCGCCGAGGGCGTAGTCGTCCCACAGGTGCGGGCTGCCGGCGAGCGTGCAGTCGTAGCCGGCCGCGCTGAAGCCCTCCGGGACTTCGAGCTCGGCGTAGGGCACGGCCTCGGGCAGCTCGGGGACGAGGGGCTCGGGCGCCGCGGCCTCCAGGTTTCGCTTGGCCACGAGCACCCAGCGGACCCACTGCAGCACGCTCTCGCCGACCTGGTTGAGGCAGAGCGAGCGGACCCAGACGACCCCGGTCTCGCCGCCGGAGGACTGCTTGAGGCCGATCACCTCGCTGACCGTCGAGAGCGTGTCGCCGGGATAGACGGCGACGCCGAAGCGGCAGTCGGCGTAGCCGAGGTTGGCGACGGCGTTCAGCGAGACGTCCGGCACGGTCTTGCCGAAGGCTATGTGGAAGACCAGCAGGTCGTCGAGCGGCGCCGCCTCCAGCCCGCAGGCGCCGGCGAAGAGGTCGGAGCTGTGCAGCGGAAAGCGGCTGCCGGTCAGGGCGAGGTAGAGCCCGACCTCCGCCTCGGTCACGGTGCGCGGCGTCGCGTGGACCAGTTGCTGGCCGAGCCGGAAGTCCTCGAAGAAGTTGCCCGGGTTGGTCTTGCCGCTCATCGTCGCCCCCTGCTCGTCGCCCCTTGCCGCTGCCCCCTGTTGCATAGCAGCAAAGCGGCGCGGCCGGAACCGGAGGGCTGGTCTCCCACGTCCCTCGACGGGCTCGGGACGAAGCGACGGCAAGCGACAACCTCCACTTCGTCTCGAGCGTGTCGAGGGGCGTGGGCGCGCCGGCCGAGGACGGCCGGCGGAGCCGAGCC
>NZ_JBBDQW010000008.1:0-29848 GCF_040905785.1 Tistlia sp. | reverse complement strand
CCTACTCCGCCGCCTTCACGTCCCTGGCCGCCGCCAGCAGGGCGGCGCGCACGCCTGTCGAGGGGCGTGGGCGCGCCGGCCGAGGACGGCCGGTGGAGCCGAGCCCCTACTCCGCCGCCTTCACGTCCCTGGCCGCCGCCAGCAGGGCGGCGCGCACGCCGCGGCCGTAGTCGGGGTGGACCTGGTCGAACAGGCGGCACTGGCGCTCTACGATCCCGCCCGGCACGCCGGCCATGGCTGCGGCGATGTTGGCGAAGAGGCGCTGGCGCTGGCCCTCGTCGAACAGCTGGAAGAGGGCGCGCGGCTGGTTGAAGTCGTCGTTGCCCTCGCGGTGGTCGTAGCGCGCGGCGTCGCCCGAGATCTTCAGCGGCGGCTCGCGGAAGTCCGGCGCCTCGACCGGGCCGTCGAAGGAGTTCGGCTCGTAGTAGGCGTCGCGCACCGGCATGTTCTCGAAGAACCGCATCGCCCCGTCCTTGTGGTAGTGGTGCACCGGGCACTTCGGCCGGTTGACCGGCAACGCCTCGTAGTGCGTGCCGATGCGGTGGCGGTGCGCGTCGGCGTAGGCGAAGATCCGCGCCTGCAGCATCTTGTCCGGCGAGAAGCCGACGCCCGGGATCACGTTCGAGGGCGAGAAGGCCGCCTGCTCGATCTCCGCGAAGTAGTTTTCGGCGTTGCGATTGAGCTCGACGACGCCGACCTCGATCAGCGGGTAGTCGCCGTGCGGCCAGACCTTGGTCAGGTCGAAGGGGTTGTAGGGGGTGGTCTCGGCCTCGGCCTCCGGCATGACCTGCACGCAGAGCCGCCACTTCGGATAGTCGCCGGCCTCGATCGCGCCGTAGAGATCCTCCTGGGTCGATTCGCGGGTGCGGCCGACGACCTCGCGCGCCTCCTCGTTGGTCCAGTGGCGGTGGCCCTGCATGGTCTTGAAGTGGAACTTGACCCAGAAGCGCTCGTCGGCGGCGTTGAGGAAGCTGTAGGTGTGGCTGCCGTAGCCGTTGACGTGGCGCACGTCGGTCGGCAGGCCGCGGTCGCTCATCAGGATCGTCACCTGGTGCAGCGATTCCGGCGACAGCGACCAGAAGTCCCACATCGCGGTCGGCGAGCGCAGGTTGGTGCGCGGATGGCGCTTCTGGGTGTGGATGAAGTCCGGGAACTTGTAGGGGTCGCGCACGAAGAAGACCGGCGTGTTGTTGCCGACCAGGTCCCAGTTGCCCTCCTCGCCGTAGAACTTGACCGCGAAGCCGCGGACGTCGCGCTCGGCATCGGCCGCGCCCAGCTCCCCGGCCACGGTCGAGAAGCGGATCAGCAGGTCGGTCTGCTTGCCGACCGCCGCGAAGGGGCTGGCCCGGGTGGAGCCGGTGATGTCGTTGGTCACCGTCAGGGTGCCGAAGGCGCCCCAGCCCTTGGCATGGACGACGCGCTCGGGAATCCGCTCGCGGTTCTGGTGCGCCAGCTTCTCGAGCAGCTGATAGTCCTGCAGCAGCACCGGGCCGCGCGGACCCGCGGTCTGGGCGTTCTGGTTGTCGGCGAGCGGCGCGCCGGCGGTGGTGGTCAGGGTCGGACGGGTGCTCATGCGGGCTCTCCTCGAAAGCGGGATCGGCGAACTGCGACGCCGTCGCTGTGCTCTTGAGGGAGAATGGAGCAGCACCATTCAGAAGTGAAATCGATTGTTTCTATCGTAACGATTGGAACAGTCTATGTAATGGCCGTCACCCCGGGTGGCAGCGCGCCGCGGATCGTCGCCGCCAGCAGCGTCAGCTCCCCGGCCCGGGGCGCGGAGCCGCGATGCACCAGGCCGATGGTCCGGCTCGCGGGCGGCGAGAGGGGTCGCAGCGCCAGCCCGGGGGTCGGGCGCTGGCAGGCCAGCGCCGGCAGCAGGGTGTGGCCGCGTCCGGCGATCGCGAGCTGGCGCAACGTCTCCAGGCTGGTCGCCCGGAAGTCACCCAGCGCCGGCGCCGCTGCGCCACCGAGCCGGCAGGCCGCCAGCGCCTGCTCGCGCAGGCAGTGGCCGTCGGTCAGCAGCAGCAGGCGGTCGCCGCCCAGGCCGGCCAGCGGCGCCGGGTTGGCGGCGGCCAGCGGGTCGTCCTCGGCGGCGGCCAGCAGGAAGGCCTCCTCGAACAGCGGCAGCGCGGTCAGGTCCGGCTCCTCGACCGGCAGCGCCACCAGGCAGGCGTCGAGCTTGCGCTCGCGCAGCAGGACGAGCAGCGGCCCGGTCAGGTCCTCGTGGACGATCGGCTCGAGCCGCGGGTGCGCCGCGGCCAGCGCCGGCATCAGGCTGGGCAGCAGGTAGGGCGCGAGCGTCGGGATGACGCCGAGCGCGAGCGGCCCGGCCAGCGGCTCGCCCAGGCCACGGGCCTCGGCGACCAGCGCGTCGGCCTGCTCGAGCACGCGCCGCGCCCGGGCGACGACGACGCGGCCGGCGGGGGTCAGGGCGACCTGCCGCGAGGTCCGCTCGAACAGCGCGATGCCGAGAAAGGCCTCGAGCTTGCGGATCTGCGCCGAGAGCGTCGGCTGGCTGACGTGGCAGCGCTCGGCGGCGCGGCCGAAGTGGCCGCAGTCGGCCAGCGCGACCAGGTAGGCGAGATCGCGCAGGTTCACGGGCCCCGCCTTCTTGCCCGCCCCCGCCGTTCCACGTGAGCTGCCATGGCGCTAGGCGCCCTCCGCCTCCAGCGCCCGGATCGCCTCGGCCCGGGCGAGGCTGCGGCGCGCCGCCTCGACGTGCAGGTTCTCGACGAGCTTGCCGTCGAGCACGACGACGCCCTGGCCGGCCTCGGCCGCCTCGGCGTGGGCGGCGATGATCCGCCGCGCCTGCTCCAGCTCGTCGGCCGAGGGCGCGAAGACCTCGTTGGCGACGGCCAGGGTCTTGGGGTGGATCAGGGTCTTGCCGTCGAAGCCGAGCGCGCGGCCCTGGCGGCACTGCGCGGCGAAGCCCTCCGCGTCCTCGAGGTCGAGATGCACGCCATCGACGACCGCCAGCCCGTGGGCGCGCGCCGCTAGGATGCAGAGCGACAGCGCGCCCAGCACCGGCAGGCGGTCGGGCGTGTGCTCGGCGCCGAGATCCTTGACCAAATCGGAGGTGCCCATGACCAGGCAGGACAGGCGCTTCGAGGCGCCGGCGATTTCGGCCGCCTTCAGGATGCCCAGCGGCGTCTCCATCATGCACATGATGCCGGTCGCGGCCGGCGCGCCGGCTTCCGCCATCAGGCGCTCCAGCCCGTGCACCGTCGCCGCCGACTCGACCTTGGGCAGCAGGATGGCGTCGGCGCCGCAGGTCGCCACGGCGGCGACGTCGTCGCGGCCCCACTCGCCGTCCAGGGCGTTGACGCGCACGATGATCTCGCGCCCGCCGTAGCCGCCGGCCTTGACCGCCTCGGTGACCTGGGCCCGGGCCTCGGCCTTGGCCGCCGGCGCCACCGCGTCCTCGAGGTCGAGGATCAGCGCGTCGGCCGGCAGCGAGCGGCCCTTCTCGAGCGCCCGGCCGTTGGAGCCCGGCATGTAGAGCAGGCTGCGGCGCGGACGGGCGGTGGTCGTCGCCATGGGCGGCTCCGGGATGGCTGGATGGGGTCGCCCGGGACTATAGGGGCCGTCCCGGCGCTTGTCATGGTCACGCGGCTTGGCGCAGCTTGGCGGCCATGACCCAGCTCGTGCTCTCCGTCCAGTCCCACGTCGCCGCCGGCTGCGTCGGCAACCGCGCGGCCGTCTTCACCCTGGAGCGGCTCGGCCGCACCGTCGCCGCGGTGCACACCCTGCAGTTCTCCAACCACCTCGGCCACGGCCTCGCCGCCGGCACGGTGTTCCCGCCGGCCGAGGTGCGGGCGGTGCTGGAGGGCGCGCTCGACCATCTCGGCGCCGGCCGCGTCGACGCCCTGCTGACCGGCTACCTTGGCGCGGCCGAGAACGCCGAGGCGGTGGTCGCCGCGGCGGTGCGGATCCGCGCCGCCAATCCCGCGGCCTTCTGGGTCTGCGATCCGGTCATGGGCGACCTCGGCCGGCTCTACGTCGGCGAGGCGCTGGTCGGCACCTTCCGCGAGCTCGCCGCGGGCGCCGCCGACGTGCTGACGCCCAACGCCTTCGAGCTGGAGCTGCTGAGCGGCGGCCCGGTCGACGGCCCGGAAGCGGCCCTGGCCGCGGCCCGGGGCCTGCTCGGCCGGCGCACCCGGCTGGTCGTGGTGACCTCGCTGCCCGGTCCCGGTCCCGGGGAGATCTCGAACCTCGCGGTCGCCCGCGAGGGCGCCTGGATGCTGACGACCCCGCTGCTGCCCTTCGCGCCGCCGCCAAGCGGCTCCGGCGACGTCTTCGCCGCCCTGCTGTGCGACCGGCTGCTGCGCGGCACGCCGGTGCCGGAGGCGCTGGGCGGGATCGGCAACGCGCTCTACGCCGTGCTCGAGGCGACCCTGGCGGCCGAGGCGCGCGAGGTCGACCTGGTCGGCGCCCAGGAGCTGCTGGTCGCCGCGCCCCAGCGCTTCTCGGTCAGGAAGGTCGGGTGACCGCGCCATCCCCCGCGCGCCCGGCGGCAACCCCGGCGGCAACCCCGGCGGCAACCTCTGCGGCGAGCGCGGCGAGCGCCGCCCGGGCTTCTTGGAAGACCGCGTCCCAGTCGCCCGGCCGGGGCTGGCGGAACAGCCGCATCGAGGGGTACCAGGGCGTCGAGTCCGCCTCGCCCCGGTAGAGCCAGTAGGGCACGAAGCCGAGCAGGTTCCAGACCGGCGTGCCGAGCGTGCCGGCGAGATGGGCGACCGCCGAGTCGGTCATGATCACCAGGTCGAGCTGCCGGCAGGCCGCCGCCGTGTCGGCGAAGTCCTCGAGCCGGGCCGCCAGGTCGTGGACCAGAGGCTGGGCGCCCTGCCGGCGCAGCTGCTCCTCCGGCGGCCCCTTCTGCAAGCTGAACAGCTGGACGCCCGGCACCTCGGCCAGGCCGAAGAAGCGTTCCAGCGGCACCGCGCGGTTGCGGTTGTTCCGGAAGGTGACGCTGCCCGACCAGACGATGCCGACCTTGAGCCGCCCGACGAAGGGCGCCAGCAGCCGCGCGACCTTGGCCTCGGACTCCGGCGGCACGGCAAGGGGCACCGGCGGCGGCAGGGCGGCCGCATCGTCGACGCCGAGCAGGCCCGGCAGCGACATCATCGGGATCCGCGCGTCGGGCTCCAGCGCCGGCTCGTCGAGGCGCACCAGGCGGTCGGCGAGCCCGGCCGGCTGCAGCAGGCGCCAGAGCTCGGGCTTGCACTCCAGCCAGACCTCGGCGCCGAGCCGGCGCAGCGGCGGCAGGAAGCGCAGCGCCAGCAGGGTGTCGCCGAAGCCCTGCTCGGGCAGCACCAGCAGGCGCCGCCCGCGCGGGTCCTCGCCCCGCCAGCGGGGCAGCTCGGGACGCCGCTCCGGCAGCTCGCCGAGCAGCCAGCGCGCCTCGTAGGCCCGCCAGCCCTCCTCGAAGCGGCCGAGGTGGAGCAGCGAGACCGCCCGGTCCCATTCGATGGCGCAGCGCTCGGGGGCGCGGCGCTCCGGGGCGAGGCCGAGCGCCCGGTCGAAGGCCTCCAGGGACTCCGGGAAGCGCGCCGCCTCGCGCAGCGCGATGCCGAGATTGTGCCAGGCCCCGGCGTCCCCCGGCGCGGCCGCCACGGCACGGCGGTGCGACGCCACCGCCTCGTCGACCCGCCCGAGGTCCTTGAGGGCGTTGCCCAGGTTGCCGTGAAAGTTGCCCTCGCCGGGCTGCAGCTCGAGCGCGCGCCGGTAGCTGGCGACCGCCAGGGCGTAGCGCCCGGCCCGGCGGTAGGCGACGCCCAGGTTGTTCCAGATCGCGGCCTCGCCGGGCCGCGCCTCCAGGACCTGCCGGTAGCACTCGAGGGCCCGCTCGAGGTCGCCCGCGCGCTGCGCGGCCAGGCCCTGCAGGCGCAGCTGCTCGATGGCGTCGCGGGGGCCTTCAGCCATCGCCGGCCTCCGCACTCGTCTCTGCACTCGTCTCTGCACTCGTCTCTGGCCCCGTCTCCGGCCCCGTCTCCGCCAGGCGCCGGTCGAGCGCCGCCAGCAGCGCCTCCACCGCCTCGTCCCAGACGCCGGGTTGCCGCTGACGGAAGAGGCGGTGGCGCGGGTACCAGGGGCTGGTGTCGCGGCCGCGCGGATGGCGCCAACTGCCGGCGAAGGGCAGCAGCAGCCAGCAGGGCACGCCCAGCGCGCCGCACAGGTCGCCGACCGGCCCGTCGGCGGCGACCACCAGGTCGAGGCTCGGCAGCAGGCGCGCGAGATCGGCGAGGCCGGTGAAGGCCGGGCTCATGTCGTGGACCAGCCCGGCGGCGCCGGCGGTCACGAGGTCGGCTACGGCGGCGCCCTTCTGCAGGGCCAGCAGCTGCACGCCGGGGCACCCGGCCATGGCCAGCAGGCGCTCCAGGCCGGGGTCGCGCTGCGGCCCCCGCCCGGCGTTCCCGGCCGACCAGACCAGCCCGACGCTGAGGCGGCGCCCGGGGTAGGCCGGCGCCACCGGCCGCGGCCCTGCCGGCGGCACCAGGAAGCCGCCCTCGGCGAGCTGCGGCGGCTCGCACAGCCCGAGCAGGTGCGGCAGCGCCGCCAGGCGCGCCTTCGCCAGGAGGCCCTCGGCGTCCGCTGCCGCCTGCAGCGGTCGGCAGCCCGGCAGGCCCGCCGCCAACGGCGCGAGCTCGGCCGGCACCGCGAGCCGGTAGTCGAGGCCGCGCGCGGCCAGAGCCGGCAGCCAGCGCAGGAAGAAGAGGGTGTCGCCCGGATCGGCCTCGCCCAGGATCGCCAGGCCGCCGGCCGGCAAGGGCTCGCCCTGCCAGTCCGGCAGGTCGCGGAACGGCCCCTGCCGTGCCGCCGGCGAAGGCCGGGCCGCCAGCGCCTCGAAGCCGGCGGCATGGCGGCCGGCGGCGAGCAGCGCCAGGGCCAGGTCGAGCTCCGGCCCGCCCGGCGGCGCCTCGCCCTCGCCGCCGCGCGGCGGCGGGCGCTCCAGGGCGCAGCGGTAAGCCGCCACGGCCTCCTCGTAGCGTCCGAGAGCGACGAGCGCATGGCCGAGGCCGCACAGCAGGCCGGGGTCCTGGGGATTGGCCTCGACCGCCTCGAGGTAGTGGCTCAGCGCCTCGCGCAGCCGTCCGCGCTCGCGCAGGACGTTACCCAGGTTGTTCGACAGGCCGGCATTGCCGGGCGCCAGGGCCAGGGCCCGGCGATAGCAGGCCTCTGCCGCGGCCCAGCGGCCCTGGCCGCGCAGCAGCACGCCGAGATTGTTGAGCGCCTGGACGTGGGCGGGGTCACGGGCCAGCGCCTCGGCGTAGTGGCGCACCGCCTCCACCGGCCGGCCGGCGCGATGCATCTCGACGGCGCGGGTGAAGATGCGGCCGGCCTCGGGGTCGGGCGGGGCCGTCGCGCCCTCCACGGCCCCTGGTCCCTCGCCCATGGCGGTCCCCTGCCCCCGTTCGGGAGGCCCGACCGCTCAGAGGTACTCTTCGGCCAGGGCCTCGGCGATCTGCACGGCGTTGAGTGCCGCGCCCTTGCGCAGGTTGTCGGAAACCACCCAGAGCGACAAGCCGAAGTCGATCGTCGGGTCGTTGCGGATCCGGCTGACGTAGACCGAATCCTCGCCCGCGCACTCGGCCGGGGTCACGTAGCCTTCGGCCTGGCGATGGTCGAAGACCGAGACGCCGGGGGCCTCGCGCAGGATCTCGCGGGCCTCCTCCTCGCCCAGCTCGTCCTCGAACTCGATGTTGATCGCCTCGGCGTGGCCAATGAAGGTCGGCACGCGCACGCAGGTCGCGTGCACCTTGATGCGCGGGTCGAGGATCTTCTTGGTCTCGACCGCCATCTTCCACTCTTCCTTGGTCGAGCCGTCCTCCATGAAGACGTCGATCTGCGGGATCACGTTGAAGGCGATCTGCTTTGGGAAGATCTCGTGCTTGAGCGGGTCGTTCACGAAGACCGCGCGGGTCTGATTGAACAGCTCGTCCATCGCCTCCTTGCCGGCCCCCGAGGTCGACTGGTAGGTCGCGACCACGACGCGGCGGATCGGCACGCGGTCGTGGAGCGGCTTCAGCGCCACGACCATCTGGATCGTCGAGCAGTTCGGGTTGGCGATGATGTTCTTGCGCGGGTAGCCGGCGATGGCCTCGCGGTTGACCTCGGGCACGACCAGCGGCACGTCCGGGTCCATGCGGAACTGCGAGGTGTTGTCGATGACCACGGCGCCGGCGCGCGCGGCGATCGGGGCGAACTCGGCCGAGACCTTCGAGCCGGGCGAGAACAGGCCGATGTCGATGCCCTTGAAGTCGAAGGACTTGAGGTCCTGGACCTTGAGCACGTCCTTGTCGCCGAAGGAGACCTTCTGGCCCGCCGAGCGCTCCGAGGCCAGCGCCACCACCTCGTCGACCGGGAAGGCGCGCTCGGCCAGCGTCTTGAGGATCTCGCGCCCGACGTTGCCCGTCGCACCCACGACCGCGACCCGATAACCCATCTGCTGCTTTCCTTTCGTCTCGGCGCCGGCGCTGCATCTACGCGGCCGGCCGGCGGTTTACAAGGCTCGCGGGAGGGCGCGCCTGGGCCGGCCCTGAATGCGGAAGGGCCGCCCACCGGGCGGCCCTTCGCGGAACTGGAAGGTCTCGTGCCGGCGTCTACTGCTGGACTTCCGCAGTTTTCGTCTCCGGCTTCGGAGTCTGCGCCGGCTGCTCCGCGGTCTGGGTGGTGGTCTGGACCGGGGTCTGCTGGGCGGTCTTGTCGTGGGCGTCGCAGCCGGCGTAGGCCGCCGAGCCGGTGAACGCGAGGATCGCCAAGGCGGCGACCAGGGTGCTGAGCTTGGCCATGGAAAGTCTACCCTCCTGGCGTGTCAGTGATCGGCCAAGCCTACGCCCCTGGCGGACCCCGGTCAACGCGGCGCCTCCCCCCCGATCAGGCCGCCATCGCCTCGAGCTCGGCGAGCAGGGCGTCGCCCATCTGGCCGGTCGAGACGACCTGGCTGCCCGGGGCCTGGATGTCGGCGGTGCGGATGCCCTTGGCCAGGACCCGCTCGACCGCCGCCTCGACCAGGTCGGCGTCCTCGGCGAGGTCGAAGCTGTAGCGCAGCGCCATCGCCAAGCTCAGCACCGTGGCGATGGGGTTGGCCTTGCCCTGGCCGGCAATGTCCGGCGCCGAGCCGTGGACCGGCTCGTACATCGCCTTGCGCCGCCCGGTCTCGTCGACGTCGCCGAGCGAGGCCGAGGGCAGCATGCCGAGCGAGCCGGTCAGCATCGAGGCCTCGTCCGACAGGATGTCGCCGAACAGGTTGTCGGTGACGATGACGTCGAACTGCTTGGGATTGCGGACCAGCTGCATCGCCGCGTTGTCGGCGTACATGTGCGACAGCTCGACGTCCTGGAAGGACTCGTCGTGGAGCCTCTGCACCTCCTCGCGCCACAGCACGCCGGATTCCATGACGTTGGCCTTCTCGCAGCTGGTCACCCGGCCGCTGCGCTTGCGCGCCAGCTCGAAGGCGACGGCGGCGACCCGGCGGATCTCGCTGGTCGTGTAGACCTGGGTGTTGACGCCGCGGCGCTCCCCGTTCGGCAAGGTCTCGATGCCGCGCGGCTCGCCGAAGTAGACGCCGCCGGTGAGCTCGCGCACGATCATGATGTCGAGGCCGGAGACGATCTCCGGCTTCAGGGTCGAGGCATCGACCAGCGCCTCGAAGCAGAGCGCGGGCCTGAGGTTGGCGTAGAGCTGCAGGTCCTTGCGCAGGCGCAGCAGGCCGCGCTCCGGCTTCTTGGAGAAGTCCAGGTTGTCCCACTTCGGCCCGCCGACGGCGCCGAGCAGCACGGCGTCGACGTTCATCGCCTTCTCGACCGTGGCGTCGGTCACCGGGATGCCGTGGGCGTCGATGGCGGCGCCCCCGACGAGGTCCTCGGCGAGATCGAAGGTGACGGCCCGGCGCTTGTCCATCCAGTCGACGACGCGGCGCACCTGGCCCATGACCTCGGGACCGATGCCGTCGCCGGGCAGCACCAGCAGGGACTTGTTGGCGGGCATGGCGTGGGCTCCCCTTGTTGTTCGGCGCCGCTTGGCGTTCTCGAGCGCCCCGCGCTCTAGCCCAAAGACCGGCGCGGGACAAGCCTTCGGGCGGCAGGCCAGACCCGAGCCCCCTGCGCGCCCTCCCCCTGCGCGCCCTCCCCGCGCGGCCGACTCTCCTATCCCGGCGCGGTCGCCAGCGGGAGCTGCCCCTTGATCCTGACCTTCGCCGTCTCCGGCTATCGCTCCTGGCCGCGACGCTGACCGGGCCGGCTACGCCGGCAGGATCGGATCGGGCCGGCTACGCCGGCAGGATCGGATCGGGCCGGCTACGCCGGCAGGGTCGCCTCCAGCAGCTGCTCGGCGGCGCGGCGGCCGGACAGCCAGGCGCCGTGGGCGCAGGCCGGGAAGAGGTCGTTGGTGTGCTCGCCGGCCAGCACCAGGCGCTCGTCGAGCGGCTCGGCCAGGGTCCGGCGGTCGTCGGCGCGCCCGGGCAGGGCGTAGGAATAGGCGCCGAGCGCGAAGGGCTCGCTGTCCCAGCGGGTCGCCAGCAGCGGCTCGAGGTGGCGCGCGACGCCGCTGCCGAAGCAGTCGACCAGCGCCTCGCGGCCCTGGGCGAAGAGCGCCTCCTCGCCGGCCGCGGCGAGGGCGCGCGAGTGGCTGCCGCCGACGTAGACCTCGACCAGCTCGCGGCCGAAGGGCGCGACCTGGATGTGCGCGGCGCGGTCGCTGTCGAAGCGGCTGTTGGTCTGGAAGTCCCGCGCGCCGCCGAAGGGGTCGCGCGCCGGATCGCCGGGAAAGCGGAAGTAGATCTTGTTGTCGGAGCCGAGGCGCAGGCCCTCCAGGGCGCGGACCGTCGCCGCCGGCAGTCCGGGCTCGAAGCGCAGCCGGCCCTCCTGCAGGATCGAGAGCGGCACCGCGACGATCGCCGCCGCCGCCTCCAGGCTGCCCCAGGCGCCGCTCAGGCGAACCCCGCCCGGGCGCCGCTCCAGGCGCTCGACGGCATGGCCGAGGCGCAGCGGCAGGTCGCCCGCCAGGTCGGCGACGAAGCGACCGTAGCCGCCCTCCAGGCGCCAGTTCTCCCGGGTCTCCCGACTGCGGTGGTGGTCGGTGGCGGAGATCTCCTCGAGCGGGCCGCCCCAGATCCAGCCGATCGCCGCGGCGATGAAGGGCTGGAAGGACGCATCGGCGGGCAGCGCTTCGGCCAGCGAAAGGTCCTCGCCGCTCGCGGCGGCCTGCGCCGCCGCCTCCAGGCGCTCCCAGTCCGCCTCTAAGGCCGGCCAGCGCGGGCCCAGCACCTTGCGTGCCCAGTCCTCGGCCCAGACCTGGGTGCAGCGGTCGACCGCGAAGCCACGTCGTTCCGCTAGCGCAACGAAAGGGTTCTCCGAGGCCGAGTGCAGCCAGTGGCAGCCGGTGTCGATGGGCCAGCCCTCAGCGGTCGCGACGGTATGGGCCCGGCCGCCGACCCGCTCGCGCGCCTCCAGGAGCAGGCAGGAGCGCCCGGCCTCGGCGAGCCGCCCCGCGGCGCCGAGCCCGGCGGCGCCGGCGCCGACGATGACGACGTCGGGGCTCACGGGCTCAGGCGCCGTAGAGCCAGGGCTGCTGGGCTTTCTGCCCGCCCTCGAAGCCCTCGATGGCGGCGTCCTTCTGCAGGGTCAGGGCGACGTCGTCGAGGCCGTTCAGCAGGCAGTGCTTGCGCCAGGGGTCGATCTCGAAGCCGAGCGTGCCGCCGTCGGGCCCCTGGATCGTCTGGGCCTCGAGGTCGACCGTCAGCGTCGCGTTGGCGCCGCGCGAGGCGTCGTCGAGCAGCTTGGCGATGTCCTCGGGCGGCACCTGGATCAGCAGGATGCCGTTCTTGGAGGCGTTGGAGGAGAAGATGTCCGAGAAGGACTCGCCGATGACGCAGCGGATGCCGGCGTCGAGCAGCGCCCAGGCGGCGTGCTCGCGCGACGAGCCGCAGCCGAAGTTCTCGCCGACGACCAGGATCTTGGCGTCCTTGTAGGACGGCTGGTCGAGCACGAAGGCGCCGCCCTTGCCGTCGCCGTCCTTGCGCAGGTCGGAGAACAGGCCGGCCCCGAGGCCCGTGCGCTTGATGGTCTTGAGGTAGCGCGCCGGGATGATCTTGTCGGTGTCGACGTTGTCGACCGGCAGCGGCGCCGCGACCGCGGTCAGGGTGGTGAACTTTTCCATTGCTTGCTGCCTTTCCGCTCAGCCGAGGAAGGCGCGGACGTCGGCCAGCTTGCCGGTGAAGGCCGCCGCCGCCGCCATGCCGGGGCTCATCAGGTGGGTCCGCCCGCCGGGGCCCTGGCGGCCCTCGAAGTTGCGGTTCGAGGTCGAGGCGCAGCGCTCGCCGGGCTTCAGCTTGTCGGCGTTCATCGCCAGGCACATCGAGCAGCCGGGCTCGCGCCAGTCGAAGCCGGCCTCGACCAGGATCCGGTCCAGGCCCTCGGCCTCGGCCTGCTCCTTGACCAGGCCGGAGCCCGGCACGACCATCGCGTAGACGCCCTCGGCGACCTTGCGGCCCTTGGCGGTCGCCGCCTGGGCGATGGCCGCGACGGCGCGCAGGTCCTCGATCCGGCCGTTGGTGCAGGAGCCGATGAAGACCTTGTCGACGGCGACGTCCTGCAGGCGCGTGCCGGGCGTCAGGCCCATGTACTTCAGCGAGCGCTCCACGCCCTGGCGCGCGCCCTCGTCGGCGATCGCCGCGGGGTCGGGCACGACGCCCGAGATCGGCAGCACGTCCTCGGGCGAGGTGCCCCAGGTCACCTGCGGCTCGATCTCGGCGACCGACAGCGTGACCTCCTTGTCGTAGGCGGCGCCCGCGTCGGAGGGCAGCGTCCGCCAGAAGGCCTCGGCCTGCTCCCAGGCGCCGGCCTTGGGCGCCAGCGGCCGGCCCCTCAGGTAGTCGAAGGTGGTCTGGTCGGGCGCGATCAGGCCGGCCCGCGCGCCGCCCTCGATCGACATGTTGCAGACCGTCATGCGGCCTTCCATCGAAAGCGCCCGGATCGCCGGGCCGGCGTACTCGATGACGTGGCCGGTGCCGCCGGCGGTGCCGATCCGGCCGATGATCGCCAGCACCAGGTCCTTCGCGGTGATGCCGGGCGGCAGGTCGCCGTCGACGGCGATTCGCATGTTCTTGGCCGGCCGCTGGATCAGCGTCTGGGTCGCCAGCACGTGCTCGACCTCGCTGGTGCCGATGCCGAAGGCGAGCGCCCCGAAGGCGCCGTGGGTCGAGGTGTGGCTGTCGCCGCAGACGATGGTCATGCCGGGCTGGGTCAGGCCCTGCTCGGGCCCGATGATGTGGACGATGCCCTGGCGGACGTCGTTCATCTCGATCAGCGGCACGCCGAACTCGGCGCAGTTCGAGGACAGCGTCTCGACCTGGATCCGGCTCTCCTCGTCCTCGATGCCCTTGGAGCGGTCCGAGGTCGGCACGTTGTGGTCGGGCACCGCCAGCGTCGCCTGCGGGCGGCGCACCTTGCGGCCGCTCAGGCGCAGCCCCTCGAAGGCCTGGGGGCTGGTGACCTCGTGGACCAGGTGGCGGTCGATGTAGAGCAGGCAGGTGCCGTCCTCCTGTCGCTCGACCAGATGATTGTCCCAGATCTTCTCGAACAGCGTGCGCGGCTGTGCCATGGCGGGCGGATCTTCCTCTTCCGGATGCAAGGTCTCCCGGCAGCCTTCTGACGCGGCCTTCCCCGGGGCGCGGCGAGCATAGCGCCGAAGGCGGCGGGGTCAAAGAGTCGGCGCCGGGCGCATGGCGCCCATGCGGCGAGGGGGAGCCGGGTCGAGGTCGCCAGCTCTTTTCCGGCGCGGCGAAGCGGCCTAAAGCAGGGGCCATGGCAATTGCTTCGGACCAGAAGCCGGCCCCGCCGGTCGTGCGCTTCCGCGAGGCGGCCGAGGCCGACCTCGAGACGATCGTCTCGCTGCTCGCCGACGACGCCCTGGGCACGACGCGCGAGCGCCCCGGGAGGCCGCTTGCCGACTGCTACCGCGAGGCCTTCGAGCGGATGCGGGCGGCCGGCGGCCACAAGCTGCTGGTCGCCGAGACGCCGGCGGGCGAGATCGTCGGCTGCCTGCAGCTGATGCTGCTGCCGGGCCTGGCGCGCCAGGGCCTGGTTCGCGCGCAGATCGAGGCGGTGCGCATCGCCAGGCCGCTGCGCGGGCGCGGCCTCGGCGCGCTACTCATCCAGGAGGCGATCGCCCGCGCCCACGCCGCCGGCTGCGGCCTGGTGCAGCTGACCAGCGACGCCAGCCGCGGCGAGGCGCACCGCTTCTACGGGCGGCTCGGCTTCTCGGCCAGCCACGTCGGCTTCAAGCTGCTGCTCGATTGAAGAAGCCGCCGCGGCAGGACCGCGACGGCTTCCGAACTCGATGAGCGGGCGGGCCGGCGAAGGCCCGGCGGCTCAGCCGTTGGCTTCGGCGTTGGCCTTGGCTTCGGCGTTGGCTGCGGCGGCCTTGGCCTTGGCCTCCTCCTTGACCGCGGTCGCGGCCTCGCGCTCGGCCTGGATGATCTTCGCCTTGGCGCCGGTCGTCTGCTCGGCGATGCGGGCCGCCTTGCCGGTGAGTCCGCGCAGGTAATAGAGCTTGGCGCGCCGGACGTCGCCGCGGCGCACGACGTCGATCGAGTCAATGCGCGGGCTGTACAGCGGGAAGACGCGCTCGACGCCCTCGCCGTAGGAGATCTTGCGCACCGTGAAGTTCGAGTTGATGCCGCGGTTCTTGCGCGCGATGCAGACGCCTTCGAAGGCCTGGACACGCTCCCGGGTGCCTTCGACCACCTTCACGTTGACGCGCAGGGTGTCGCCCGGGGAGAACTGCGGCACCGCCCGCTGGGCGGTCAGCGCATCGATCTGCTCCTGCTCGAGCTGCTGGATCACGTTCATGGCCTTCGGTCCCTAATCTTTCGTGTCACGGCCGCCCGCGGCGGCCTGCTGAAAACGGCGCCAGAGATCCGGACGCCGCTCCCTCGTCAGTTCCTCGGCACGCTCCCGGCGCCACTGCCGAACCCGTGCGTGGTGGCCGGAAACCAGGGCTTCCGGCACGGCGCGCCCCTGCCATTCGGCGGGGCGCGTGTACTGCGGGTACTCCAGGAGGCCCCGCTCGAAACTCTCCTCCGCCGGGCTCTCGGCGTTGCCCATGACGCCCGGCAGCAGCCTGACCGCGGCCTCGAGGAGGACCTGCGCCGCGACCTCGCCGCCCGAGAGGACGTAGTCGCCGATGCTGACCTCCGCAACGCCGCGTGCCTCGAGCACCCGCTCGTCGACGCCCTCGAAGCGGCCGCACAGCAGCCGCACGCCCGGTCCCGCCGCCAGCTCGCGGACCAGCTCCTGGTCCAGGAGCCTGCCCCGTGGGCTGAGGTAGATCAGCGGCCCCGGCCGCTCCGCGACGCTCGCCAGCGCCGCATCCACCACGTCGGGCCGCATCACCATGCCGGCGCCGCCACCGAAGGGGGCGTCGTCGACGGAGCGGTGGCGGTCCAGGGCGAAGTCCCGGATGTCCGCGACCTCGAGGCGCCAGATCCCGCGCTCCAGGGCCCGGCCGGCGAGGCTCAGTCCCAGGGTGCCCGGAAAGGCCTCCGGAAAGAGCGTCAGGACCGAGGCGGTCCAGGGCGTCCCCTGCTCGAGGGGCTGGGTCCCGGGCTCGCTCATGGTTCGCAGCCGTTCCTCCGGAAGGCGCGCTTTATGGCGGCTTCCCGCTGCTTTGTCCAGCCTTTCCGGCGTCCTACGGCTCCAGGGTTCCGACTCATTGCTCCGGCTCCCCTGGCGGCTCCCTGCCCGGCCCTTCCGCAGGGTCCTGGGGCGGCTCCCCGGGCGGCGGCTCGACGACGAGCCGGCCGCCGGCGATGTCCACCGTCGGCACCACCGCCTCGACGAACGGCAGGTCGAAGACCGGCCCCGCCTCGGGCGTCACCTCCAGGATCGGCCCGGCGCCGTGGTCGACGACCTGGCTGACCCGCCCGAGCCGCTCGCCCGCGGCGGTCTCGACCGCCAGCCCGACCAGGTCCGCGACGTAGAACTCGCCGGGATCCTCGGGCTCCGGCAGCCGGCCGCGCTCGAGGTAGAGGCGGGTGCCGCGCAGCGCCTCGGCGGCATCGCGGTCCTCGACACCCTCGATGGCCGCCAGCAGCAGGTCCTTGACCCGCCCCTTGAGGGTCAGCCGGAACCAGCGCGCGCCCGCCTCGTCGCTGAGCGGGCCGTAGCCGGCGACGGCTTCCGGCACCTCGGTGAAGGTCTTCAGCCTGACCAGGCCGCGGACCCCGTGGGCCCCGACGATGGCCGCCAGACAGAGACGCTTGGGCGCCATGGGATCCGCCGCTCCGCGCCGGGGCCGCGAGCCCGCAGGCTCACGCCTTGGGCTCGCCCTCCTCGGCGGCAGGCTCGGCGGCAGCCTCCGGGGCAGCCTCGGCAGCAGGCTCGGCGGCAGCCTCCGGAGCGGGCTCGGGCGCGGGCTCGGGAGCCGGCGCGGCGGCCTCGGCGGCGGCCTTGGCGGCGTCCTCGCGCTCCTTCAGGCGCTCCTGGGCCTTGGCCTTGGGCGCGCTCTTCTTCGGCTGCTCCTTGTAGGTCGGCTTGGCGATGATCTCGGCCTGGCCGAGGAAGCGCGCCACGCGGTCCGTCGGCTGGGCGCCGACCGACAGCCAGTGCCGGATCCGCTCCTCGCGCAGCACGATGCGGTCCGGGTGGTCCTGCGGCACCATCGGGTTGTAGCTGCCGAGCCGCTCGATGAAGCGGCCGTCGCGCGGGCTGCGCGCGTCGGCGACGACGATCTGGTAGAAGGGGCGCTTCTTGGCACCGCCGCGCGCCAGGCGGATCTTGATGGACATCTTCTTTTCGCTCCTCGTGGGAAAACGCTGTTGATCGGTGGGGTCCGGTGATCGGTAGGGTCCGGTGATCGGGGGGTCCGGCCTCAGCCTTCGATGCAGAAGGCGTGAAGCTTGTTGCCGTCGGGGTCGCGCAGGTAGGCGCCGAAATAGCCCTCGCGGTAGGGCCGCGGGCCGGGGCCGCCCTCGTCGCAGCCGCCGTGGGCGAGGCCGGCGGCGTGGAAGGCCTCGACCTCGGCCGGGCTGCCGGCGCGCCACATCGCCTCGAAGCCGTTGGCCCAGGTCGCCGGCCGGCCGTCGAAGGTGCGGTGGGCGTAGACCCAGGGCAGGCGGCTGCCGGCGGCGCCGTAGCCGTAGGAGAGATCTGCCTCGTCGACGACACGGGCGAGGCCGAGCGCGGCCATCACCGGATCGTAGAAGGCGCGGGCCCGCTCCAGGTCGTTGCAGCCCAGGGTGACGTGGGAGAAGGGCTCGGCCTCGGCGAGCGCGGGGTCCTGGCCCAGGTAGTGCACCGCCTGCAGCTTGTTGCCGACGGGGTCGCGCAGGTAGGCGCCGTAGTAGTCGTCGCCGTAGTGCGGCCGCAGGCCGGGCGCGCCCTCGTCGCTGCCGCCGGCGGCGAGACCGGCAGCGTGGAAGCCGTCGACCGCCTCGGGCGAGGCGGCCAGGAAGGCGACGTGGGTGCCGTTGCCCCAGGTCGCCGGCAGGCCGTCGAAGGGCCTGAGCAGCGAGAGCACGGCCTCGCCGCCGGCGCGCCCGTAGCCGGCCTCGGCCTCGCGCGCGACCAGCGGCGCCAGCCCGAGCAGCGCGAGCGCGGCGTCGTAGAAGGCACGGGCGCGGGCGAAGTCGTTCGCGCCCAGGGTGACGCCGGCGAAGCCGCTCATCGCCGCCTCCCGAAGCCCGGCGGCAGGCCGCCACCCGCGCCGCCACCCATGCCGCCACCCATGCCGCCACCGGGCCCGCCGAGGCCGGGCAGGCCGGCCCGCGCCATGCCCTTCTTGCCGAGCTTCTGGACGCGCTTCATCATCTTGGAGGCGTCGGCGAACTGCTTGAGCAGCTTGTTGACCTCCTGCACCGAGGTGCCGGAGCCCTTGGCGATGCGCTGGCGGCGCGAGGCCTTGATGACCTCCGGATGGACGCGTTCCTTCTCGGTCATCGACGAGATGATGGCGAGCTGGCGCTTGACCATCTTGTCGTCGATCTTCGCGTTCTTCATCTGCTGCTGCATCTGCTGGTTGCCGGGCAGCAGGTTCATCAGCTGGGCGAGGCCGCCCATCTTGGTCAGCTGCCGGAGCTGCTGCGCCATGTCGTTGAGGTCGAAGCGGCCCTTCTCCAGCTTGCGGGCCATCTTCTCGGCCTCGTCGGCCTCCATCGACTCGGCGGCCTTCTCGACCAGCGAGACGATGTCGCCCATGCCGAGGATGCGCGAGGCGACGCGGTCCGGGTGGAAGGCCTCGAGCTGGTCGAGCTTCTCGCCGACGCCGAGCAGCTTGATCGGCCGGCCGGTGACCGCGCGCATCGAGAGCGCGGCACCGCCGCGCGCGTCGCCGTCGACGCGGGTCAGCACGATGCCGGTGACGCCGAGCCGCTCGTTGAAGGCCTGGGCCACGTTGACCGCGTCCTGGCCGGTCATGGCGTCGGCGACGAGCAGGGTCTCGCGCGGCTTGACCGCGTCGCGCACCGCCGCGACCTCGGCCATCAGCGCCTCGTCGATGGCGAGGCGGCCGGCGGTGTCGAGCAGCACGACGTCGTAGCCTTCGAGCGCGCCGGTGGTCATGGCGCGGCGGGCGATGGCGACCGGCGGCTCGCCGGGCACGATCGGCAGGGTCGCGACCCCGGCCTGCTGCCCGAGCACGGCGAGCTGCTGCTGGGCCGCCGGCCGGCGCACGTCGAGCGAGGCCATCAGGACCTTCTTGCGCCCGCGGTCCTTGAGCCGGATCGCGATCTTGCCGCAGCTCGTCGTCTTGCCCGAGCCCTGCAGGCCGACCAGCATGACCGCCACCGGCGGCGTCGCCTCCAGGTCGAGCTCGGTCTCGGCGTCCTTGCCGCCGAGCATCTCAACCAGGTGGTCGTTGACGACCTTGACGACCATCTGGCCCGGGGTGACCGACCGCAGGACCTCCTGGCCGATCGCCTTCTCGCGGACCTGGTCGATGAAGTCCTTGACCACCGGCAGCGCGACATCGGCCTCGAGCAGCGCGATGCGCACCTCGCGCAGCGCCGCCTGGACGTCGGCCTCGCTGAGCGCGCCGCGGCGAGTCAGCTTGCCGAAGACGTCGGACAGGCGGCTCTGCAGGCTTTCGAACACGGGCGGCACTTCCTTCGTTCGTCGGCGGCCGTTCGTCGGTGGCAACCGGCCCCGGCGCCGGATGCAGCCGAGGCGACAACGCAAAACGCGCCAGTGCGCGACACTCGCGGACTGGCGGGGCTCCTCGGAACCGCAGGACGGGCCTGACGGTGGAGCGCGGAAAATAGGCAGGCGCCCCGGCAGGGTCAACCGGAATCCGCCCGCCCGCCGGCCGCCCAAGGGGGCGCTGGCCCTCGCGTCGGCGCTTTGCGCGTTGCCGGGCGCTTCGGCAGCGGGTAAGCCGGGCGCCATGCCGCCCTCCGTGCCGCCCTCTGTGCCGACGAGCTGGTCCGAGTTGCTGCCGCTGACCCTGCCGCTGGCCGGGGCGCTGGCGCTGGTCTTCCTGCTGTCGCTGGGCGGCACCGGCCTGCTGGTCCGCCTGCTCGGCGACCGCGGCCTGCTCGACCGGCCCAACGAGCGCTCCAGCCACACCGCCCCGACGCCGCGCGGCGGCGGGCTCTCGGTCGTCGGCGCGCTGCTGGTCGGCTGGCCGCTGCTGGTCTGGCAGGCGACCGCCGCCGGCCTCGAGGCGGCGCTGGTGCCGGCCTTCCTCGCGGTCTACGCCGGCGCGCTGGCGCTGGCGGCGGTGTCCTTCGTCGACGACGTGGCGACGCTCGGCGCCGGGCCGCGCCTCGCCGTGCAGGTCCTCGCCGTCGCGGCGGCGCTGGCATTCCTGTCCGAAGCCGGCTTCGGCCTGGTGTTCCAGGGCCTGCTGCCGCCCTGGCTCGACCGCCTGCTCGCCGCCGTGGCCTGGCTGTGGTTCGTCAACCTCTACAACTTCATGGACGGCATCGATGGCATCACCGGAGTCGAGAGCGCCAGCCTCGGGATCGGCCTGGCGCTGGTCTTCGCCCTCGGCGGCGCGCTGCTGCCGGCCGGCCTGGCGCTGCTGGTCGCGGCGGCCGCGCTCGGCTTCCTGGTTTGGAACTGGCAGCCGGCGCGGATCTTCATGGGCGACGTCGGCTCGGTCCCGATCGGCTTCCTGCTCGGCTGGCTGCTGCTGCTCGCCGCCGCCGAGGGGCAGTGGGCGGCGGCCCTGATCCTGCCGGGCTACTACTGGGCCGACGCGACCCTGACCCTCCTGCGCCGGGCGCTGCGCGGCGAGCGGGTGTGGCGCGCCCACCGCGAGCATTTCTATCAGCGCGCGGTGCAGCGCGGGCTCGACCACGCCCAGGTCGCGCGCCGCGTCGCCCTGGCCGGCGCCGGCCTGGTCGTCCTGGCCCTGCTCGCCGGTCCGCTCGGCGCCCCGGCCGTGCTGGCGGGCGCGGTCCTGCTGGTCGGCCTGCTGCTGCGGGTGCTCGCGCGCGGCGCCGGGGCTGGAGGCGGGGCGGGTCAGGGCGCTTGAAGGGGGGCGCGGCGCCTGCTAAGGCCTCGGACGATCGGCGGGGAAGGCGGGACGACGCGCCGGGACGCTGGTCCTGGCCGCCTCGACCGGCCCGCCGCCCTCGGTTGCCTGGCCGGTTGCGCTGACCCGATCGACTGATGGAGCGCCCGAGTTCGATGGACCGCCCGACTCCAAGGGACCGCCCTCGCCTGACGGATCGCCTGACGCAGCGGGTCCGCGCGGCGGTGAGCGACGGCCTGCAGGGCGTTCGCGTCAAGGCTGCAGTCGCCTTCCTGCACGACCTGACGATGGCGGTGCTGGCCTTCATCCTGGCGCTCTACCTGCGCGAGGGCGCCCAGGGCCTGGTCCGCCTGGAGCGGGACCTGCTGCTCTCGCTCGGGGTCTACACCCTGTGCTGCGCCGGCGTCTTCCTGCTCGGCGGCCTGTACCGCGGGATCTGGCGCTACGCCTCGCTGAACGACCTGGTCGCCATCGTCCGGGCGGTCAGCATCGCGCTGGCGCTGTTCCTGCTGATCAGCTTCATGATGACCCGCCTGGAGGCCTACCCGCGCTCGGCCCTGGCGACCAACTGGTTCGTGCTCTGCACCCTGCTGGCGGGCCCGCGCCTCTTCTACCAGCTGCTCAAGTACCGTTCGACCGAGCACCTGATGGAGCGCGACGCGCACCTGCGCGTGCCGGTCCTGCTGGTCGGCGCCGGCGACGAGGCCGACGAGTTCATCCGCAATGCCGCGCGCGACCGCCACGCGCCCTACGAGGTCGTCGGCCTCGTCGACCTCAAGGGCAAGCGGGTCGGCCGCTCGATCCGCAACGTGCCGGTGCTCGGCCGCCTCGACGAGCTGGAGCGGGTCGTCGAGGCCGCCGTCCGGCGCAGCGGCCGGCGCCCGCAGCGGCTGGTGCTGACCCGCACCCTGGGCCGCGAGGCGCTGACCCGCCTGCTCGCCTTCGCCGACGCCAACGGCATGACCCTGGCGCGCGTCCCGCGCCTGTCCGACCTGACCGGCGGCGCGAGCGCGACCCTGCGCCCGGTCGCGCTCGAGGACCTGCTGCGCCGGCCGCAGGCGGTGCTCGACCCCGAGCCGCCGCGGCGCCTGGTCGAGGGTCGCCGGGTCCTGATCACCGGCGCGGGCGGCTCGATCGGCAGCGAGCTGGTGCGCCAGGTCGCGGCGCTGGCGCCGGCCCGCCTGGTCCTGCTCGAGGCCTCGGAGTTCAATCTCTACGCCATCGACCGCGAGCTCGCCGAGCGGCACCCGGCGCTGCCGCGCGGCGCCCGCATCGCCGACGTCCGCGACCCCGGAGCGATCGAGGCGGCCTTCGCCGAGGAGGCGCCGGAGCTGGTGCTGCACGCCGCGGCGCTGAAGCACGTGCCCCTGGTCGAGGAGAACCCCGAGGAGGGCGTGCTGACCAACACGCTCGGCACCCGGGTCGTCGCCGACGCCTGCCGGCGCCACCGGGTCGGCACCATGGTGCTGGTCTCGACGGACAAGGCGATCAACCCCTCCAGCGTCATGGGCGCCTCCAAGCGGCTCGCCGAATCCTATTGCCAGGCCCTCGACTTGGCCGGACGCGCGGAGACCGGGGACAAGGCGGCGGCGGGCGGCGGCACGCACTTCGTCACCGTGCGCTTCGGCAACGTGCTCGGCTCGACCGGCTCGGTCGTCCCGCTGTTCCACCGCCAGCTCGCCGCCGGCGGTCCGCTGACCGTGACCCACCCGGACATGACCCGCTACTTCATGACGATCGGCGAGGCGGTCCGCCTGATCCTGCAGGCCGCGGCGCTCGGCACGGAATCCGCGGCGGACGCCGCCGGCCGCATCTTCGTGCTCGACATGGGCAAGCCGATCCGCATCGTCGAGCTGGCCGAGCAGATGATCCGCCTTGCGGGCAAGAAGCCCTACGAGGAGGTCGGGATCGTCTTTACCGGCCTGCGCCCCGGCGAGAAGCTCTTCGAGGAGCTGTTCCACGACGCCGAGCCGCCCCTGCCGACCGGGCAGCCCGGGCTGCTGCTGGCGGCACCCCGCATCGCCGATCCGGCGCTGTTGGCGCGCGCCCTCGACGAGCTGGCCGAGGCCGCCCAGGCCCGCGACCGCGCCGCCCTGCTGGCCCTGCTGGCGCGCCTGGTACCCGAAGCCAGCCTGAACGGCGGCCCGCTCCTCGCACCGGCCGCTGCCGGCGCGCCGGCCATCGCCCGCTAACCCCTCCCTTCCCTCCGCGCGCGCTGGGCGCGCAAGACAGCCAGACCAAGGAGCCCCCTGAGCATGACCCTGCCGCGGATCGAGCGCGCCCTGCTGTCGGTTTCGGACAAGACCGGCCTCCTCGAACTGGCACGGCGGCTGGCCGGGCAGGGCATCGAGCTGCTGTCGACCGGCGGCTCGGCGCGGGTCCTGCGCGAGGCAGGCCTTGCCGTCACGGAGGTCGCGGACCACACCGGCTTTCCTGAGATCCTCGACGGCCGGGTCAAGACGCTGCAGCCGAAGATTCACGGCGGCCTGCTCGGCCGGCCCGACCTCGCCGCGCACCGCGCCCAGATGGCGGAGCACGGCATCGCGCCGATCGGCCTGCTGGTCGTCAACCTCTACCCCTTCCGCGAGACCGTCGCCGGCGGCGCCGACTTCGAGACCTGCATCGAGAACATCGACATCGGCGGGCCGGCGCTGATCCGCGCGGCCGCGAAGAACCACGCCCACGTCACGGTGCTGACCGACCCGGACGACTACGCGGCGGCGGCCAGCGCCCTCGAGGCCGAGGGCAACACGAGCCTCGAGACCCGGCGCCGCCTCGCCGCCAAGGCCTATGCCCATACCGCCGCCTACGACGCGGCGATCGCCGGCTGGTTCGCGGGCCAGCTGGGCGAGGACTTCCCGCTCGAGATCAGCCTGGCCGGCCGGCGCGGCGAGCCGCTGCGCTACGGCGAGAACCCGCACCAGGCGGCCGCCTTCTACCGCACCGCCGAGAGCCGCCCGGGCGTCGCCACTGCGCGCCAGCTGCAGGGCAAGCAGCTCAGCTACAACAACCTCAACGACACCGACGCCGCCTTCGAGGCGGTCGCCGAGTTCGAGCGGCCGGCGGTGGTCATCGTCAAGCACGCCAACCCCTGCGGCGTCGCCGAGGCCGAAACCCTGGAGACCGCCTACGGCCGCGCCCTGGCCTGCGACCCGGTCAGCGCCTTCGGCGGCATCGTCGCGCTCAACCGGCCGCTCGACGCGGCGACCGCGGCGCGGATCGCCGAGCTGTTCGCCGAGGTCGTCATCGCCCCCGCGATCGAGGAGGCGGCGGCGGCGCTGCTCGCCGCCCGCAAGAACCTGCGGGTGCTGGCGACCGGCGCCTTGCCCGACCCGGCGGCGCCGGGCTGGGCCTTCAAGTCCCTGGCCGGCGGCTTCTTGCTGCAGGGCCGTGACAATGGCCGGGTCGCACGCGACCGCCTGGAGGTCGTCACCGCCCGCGCGCCGAGCGAGGCCGAGCTCAACGACCTGCTGTTCGCCTTCCGGGTCGCCAAGCACGTCAAGTCGAACGCCATCGTCTACGCCCGGGAAGGTGCGACGCTCGGCATCGGCGCCGGCCAGATGAGCCGCGTCGATTCCTCGCGCATCGCCGCGCGCAAGGCCGAGGAGGCGCTGGGCGCGCAGGCCACCCTTGGCGCGGTCGTCGCCTCCGACGCCTTCTTCCCCTTCGCCGACGGCCTGCTCGCCGCCGCCGAGGCCGGCGTCACGGCGGTGATCCAGCCAGGCGGCTCGGTGCGCGACGCCGAGGTCATCGCCGCCGCCGACGACAAGGACCTGGCGATGGTCTTCACCGGCATGCGCCACTTCCGGCATTGAGGGCCGGCCCTGTCCAAGGTCCAGGCGGCGAAGTAGGGAATTCGGTCCACTGGAGGCCTTCGCGCCTCGCCCTTCGCGGTTCGACAGGCTCACCGTGAAGCGCGATCTGGGGCCTGGGAGGGCCGCGCCGGTGCTTCATGGTGAGCCTGTCGAACCATGCAAGCGTGCAGGCGCGGGCGGCAGCGCCTACCGCCGCTCCCAGGCCTTGGCCAGCTCGCCGATCTCGGCGGCGATGTGGTCGACGAAGGCGCGGACCTTGGGCGACAGGTGCCGGCCCGCCGGCCAGACCGCGTAGATCGCGCTGTCGGGCACGTGGTACTGCGGCAGCACCTCGATCAGCCGGCCCTCGGTGAGGTCCTGGCCGACCAGCCAGAGCGGCAGCAGGACGATGCCGAGGCCGCCGAGCGCCGCCATGCGCAGGACCTGGGCGTTGTTGGTCTCGAGGTCGCCGCTGACCGTCACCACCTCGGGGCCGTGCGGGCCGTCGAAGTGCCATTCGCGGCGCTGCTGGCGGTAGGTGTAGACGAGGCAGTTGTGCCGCTTCAGGGCACCGGTGGAGTCCGGGGTGCCGCGGCGCTCCAGGTAGGCCGGCGCCGCGCAGACGACGCGGCGGTTGGCTGCCAGGCGCCGGGCGATCAGGCTGGAATCGGCAAGCTCGCCGATGCGGATCGCGACGTCGATACCTTCCTCGACCAGGTCGACGAAGCGGTCGTTGACCGAGAGGTCGACCGAGACCTCGGCGTTCTGCGCCATGAATCCGGGCAGCAGCGGCGCCAAGTGATCGATCCCGAAGGCGACCGGCGCGTTGACCCGGAGCTGTCCGCGCGGCGCGCCGTGCAGATGGCTGACCGCGCGCTCGGCCTCGGCGATGTCGCCGACGATGCGCTCGGCGCGCTCGTGGAAGGCGGCGCCGATCTCGGTCAGGGAGAGCTGGCGCGTCGTGCGGTTGAGCAGGCGCGCGCCCAGGCGGTCCTCCAGCCGGCCGATCTGCTTGGAGACGGCCGAGGGCGACAGGCCCAGTCCGCGCGCGGCCTCCGAGAAGGACTTGGCCTGCACGACCCGGACGAAGACCTCCATTTCGCTGACGTTGTCCATCGACCGCCCGCCACCCCCGCCTATGCCACATTGGAAACAATGACGGCGTCGTTGGCCGCATTATCCTCACCTGCTCCCGGAATTAGCTATGGCATCGGGCGCGGTATCGCAAGGGGCGACGGCGGCATTTTCCCACCCGCCCGGGCGGCTCGCGGACCGGCGTTCGGGCGAGGGCGGCTCAGACCAGCGGCGGCGCCCCGTCGGGGTCCGGCGGCGGCTCCTTCAGGGGCAGCAGCAGGACGAAGCCGACGACGAAGAGCACCAGGATCGCCGTCATGCCCCAGCGCTGCGAGCCGGTGAGGACGGTGATGCCGCCGACGGCGGCCGGGCCCATGAAGGCGGTGACCTTGCCTGACAGGGCGTAGAGCCCGAACATCTCGGTGCGGACCTTGGCCGGCGCGAGGCGCGCCATCAGCGTCCGGCTCGCCGACTGCGCCGGCCCGATGAAGATGCCGATCGCGCTGCCCAGGATGTAGAACCAGAGCTTGGTCTCGATCAGCAGGATCGCCCCGCCGAGCAGCGTCAGTGCCCCGACGGCGATCAAGATCGTGCGCTTCGGGCCGATCCAGTCGTCGACCCAGGCGAAGGCGAAGGCGCCGAGCCCTGAGGTCACGTTGAGCAGGATGCCGAAGACCAGTATCTCGGTGAAGTCCATGCCGAAGCTGCCGGCGGCGTAGATCCCGCCGAAGGCGAACAGAGTGTTGAGACCGTCGGTGTAGAACATGCGCGCGATCAGGTAGCGCAGGACCACGCCCTGCTTGGGCAGCTTGGCCAGCGAGTGGCGCAGGGCCGAGAGCCCCTGGACGATCGCCCGCCCGACCGGCATGCCGCTGCCCGTCCGGTCGGGCGTGAAGAGGAACATCGGCAGGGCGAAGGCGAGGAACCAGAGGGCGACGAAGGGACCGGCGATGCGCACGTGCTCGGAGTTCGCCTTGTCGAGACCGAGCAGCGGCTCCGCCGGCTGGACGAAGAGCACCAGGGTCAGCACCAGGCAGGCGAGGCCGCCGGCGTAGCCGAGCGACCAGGCCCAGCCCGAGACCCGGCCCCAGAGTCGCGCGGGCGCGACCTCGGGCAGCATGGCGTTGTAGAACACCGTGCCGATCTCGAAGGCGAGGTTGGCCAGGGCCGCGAGGACCAGGGCGAAGAGCGCCCAGGAGGGATCGGGCTCGGCGAACCACAGGCCGGCGCCGCTCGCGATGCAGAGCAGCGAGAAAACCGCGATCCAGGGCTTGCGCCGCCCACCCTGGTCGGCGACGGCGCCGAGGATCGGCGCCAGGATCGCGATGGCGATCCCCGACAGCGACATCGCCAGGCCCCACTGGCCGGTGCCGGTCTCGGGATCTGGCGCCAGGACCTGCGTGTAGTAGGCGGCGAAGACGAAGGTGACGATGACGGTCGGAAAAGCGGAGTTGGCCCAGTCGTAGAAGCACCAGGCGATGATCGCGCGCCGGTTCGCGAGCCGGCCGCCCGCCTTTGCGCCACGCGCGGGGCTCGACTCGGCTGGCCCGGGCGTCGCTTCCCCGGGGGCCGCGGCCCCGCCGTCCTGCTGCACCTGCACCGGGCGGAGTCTCCCCTGTTCGTCGGTAAGCTGCCCGGCACGCTGGCAGCTTACCGACGCGGGCTCAAGCGGATAACCGGGGACGCCGGCGCCGGGAAGGGCGGCGGGCGACCCTAAAGCTTCTCGTAGACCGAGACCAGGTTGAGCACGTCGGCGTCGGCCTCCGAGAGCGGAAAGACGACGTAGGGCCGGCTGCGGTCGAGGAGCCGCCACTGCCCGGCCTCGGCCAGCGCCTCGGCGACGCTGCGGTAGCCGTCGGCGTGGCTGCCGTCGGCGCGCCAGGTGACGACGACCCGGCCGCCGCGGGCGGTGATCCGGGCCAGCTCCTCGAAGGCCGAGGCCGGGGCGTGGCCCTGGGTGAAGACCCCGGAGGCGACGACGGCGTAGAAGCTGCCGTCCGGGAAGTCGAGGCGCTTGCCGAGCTCGGCGCGCACCGTGGCCTCGTAGCAGCCGCGCGCACCGGCGACGGCGAGCATCGCCTCGGAGAGGTCGGCGCCGGTCATCCGGTCGTAGCCGAGCGCCTGCAGCGCCAGGCCGATCAGCCCGGTGCCGCAGCCGACGTCGAGGATCGCCCCGGCGCCGGGCGGCAGGTGCCGGCCGCACAGCCCGGCCACGACCGGGGGCAGCTGGTAGCCGAGCACCAGGACGTCGCGGTCGTAGTCGCGCGCCCAGGCGGCGTAGCGGTCCATCAGCTCGTCCTGGCCGGTCGCGCCGTAGACCCCGTGCAGGCGGCCCGAGGCCTGGGCGATTTCGTCGTCACGTCTGTGCTCGGTAATCGGTCTTCTCCTTCGGTTCTTTCGTCAGGGCTTCGCTTCTCCCGGTCCGGCCGCCGTTCCCCGTCAGCCGCCGACCAGCGACTTGAGCTGGCGGTTGGCGACCGCCAGCATGGCGAGGTCGGGGCTTGCCATGGCCCGCAACTCGGCCAGCAGCTGGTCGGTTCGGGTGACCTGGACGGTGCGCTCTGCGGCCCAGAGGTCGAGCGCGAGCTCTGCGGTATCGCCTCCCGACTCGCCGGCCTTGCGCTTGCCGCGCCGCTTGGCGGTCGGCGAGGCGGCGGCCGCCACGACCACCGACTGGGCGACCTGGAACTGGTAGCCGTAGAGGTCGTCGACGATCGCCGTGACGGCCAGCCTGTCCCAGGCGCTGTCGCGCGGCAGTCGGCCGGCGAGGCGGCGCAGCCAGTCGAAGCCGAAGCGGCTGCCGATCCGGAAGTAGAGACGTCCGGCCTCGACGACCGGCAGCCCCGACTCGCGGGCGATGCGCACCACGTCGCCGGCCGAGCCCAGGTATTCTGCCGAGGCGATGCGCAGGGCCAGGGCCTCCGGCACCGCGGCCTCGGCGAAGCGCGCGACCTCGGCCTCGAGGGCGCGGCGGTCGTCGTGGTGAAGCAGCTCGCCGATGACCTGCTTCAGCTCGGCCACGCCGCTGCCGTACTGCTCGACCAGCGCGGCGATGTCGAAGCCCTGTGGCTCGTTGCGCAGCAGCCAGACGACGAAGCGCTCGGCGAGGCGGCCGCACTCGATCAGCATCGCGTACTGGACATCGGCCCCGACCTGGGCATCCAGCGCCTCGATCGCGGCGAAGAGGTCGCGCAGGCCGAAGGCCTCGCGGGTGACGAGGTAGGCGCGGCAGATCTCGTCGGCCGGCATGCCGGTCTTCTCGCCGACCTCGTGGATGAAGGCGATGCCCATGCGGTTGACCACCGCGTTGGTGACCTGGGTCGCGACGATCTCGCGGCGCAACCGGTGCGCCTCGATGTCCTCGGCGAAGCGCTCCTGCAGCGGCCGCGGGAAGTAGCGCTTGAGCTCGAGGTCCAGATAGGGGTCGCTGGGCAGGCCGGAACTCATCAACCGCTCGAACAGGTCGATCTTGGCGTAGGACAGCAGCACCGAGATCTCGGGCCGGGTCAGGCCGCGCCCGGCGTTGAAGCGCTCCGCCAGCTCCTCGTCGTCGGGCAGGTACTCCAGCGCCCGGTCCAGCTTGCCGGCGCGCTCCAGGCTCCGGGTGTAGCGGCCGAGCCGGTCGAGCAGGTGCGCGCCGAGCCGCTCGGTGACGCTGATGCTCAGGGTCTGCAGGTAGTTGTCGCGCAGCACCAGGGCCGCGACCTCCTCGGTCATCCCGGCGAGCAGCTCGTTGCGCTGCTCGCGGGTCAGCCGGCCGTCGCGCTCGGCCTTGCCGAGCAGGATCTTGATGTTGACCTCGTGGTCGGAGCAGTCGACGCCGCCGGAGTTGTCGATGGCGTCTGTATTGAGCCGGCCGCCGCGCAGGGCATACTCGATGCGGCCCTTCTGGGTCATGCCCAGGTTGGCGCCCTCGCCGATGACCTTGGCGCCCAGCTCCTCGCCGTTGACGCGCAGCGCGTCGTTGGCGCGGTCGCCGACGTCGAGGTGACTCTCCTCGCTCGACTTGACGTAGGTGCCGATGCCGCCGAACCAGAGCAGCTCGACCGGCGCCCGCAGCATCGCCCGGATCAGCTCGTTCGGGGTCACCGCGTCCTGGGTCAGGCCGAAGGCGCCGCGCATCTGCGGACTGACCTTGATCGACTTGGCCTTGCGGTCGAACACGCCGCCGCCCGCGGAGATCAGCGCGCCGTCGTAGTGGTCCCAGCCCCTGGCCTCCTCGAACAGCCGCCTGCGCTCCTCGAAGCTGCGCGCCGGATCGGGATCGGGATCGACGAAGATGTGCAGGTGGTTGAAGGCGCCGAGCAGCCGGATGTGCCGGGACAGCAGCATGCCGTTGCCGAAGACGTCGCCGCCCATGTCGCCGACGCCGATCGCCGTGAAGTCCTCGGCCTGAGTGTCCTTGCCGAGCTCACGGAAGTGGCGCTTGACCGCCTCCCACCCGCCGCGCGCGGTGATCCCCATGGCCTTGTGGTCGTAGCCGGCCGAGCCGCCCGAGGCGAAGGCGT
>NZ_JBBDQW010000007.1:0-12415 GCF_040905785.1 Tistlia sp. | reverse complement strand
TTCTCCAACTCTCATGACACTCAGGCCGCATCACAAATCCCGGACACCAGTGCGTTTTCACGGGGATGACGGAGGAGGAGCGGGGATGACCGGAGAGGAGGGGGGATGACGAGTTGGGCCCCCGCCGCCTACCCCCGCGCCGGCGGCGCCACGGCGTAGCCCAGCTCCTCGGCGCGGTCGCGCAGTTCCTCGAAGAGGGCGAGACCGAAGGAGCGGAAGGCGAGGATCTCCAGGCTCTCGGGCCCGCGGCAGTGCAGCGTCACGGCGAGGTGGCCGAAGCGGGTCATGGCGACGGCGCCGGGCGGGAAGGCCTCGGGCGCCAGGTCGAGCGGCGCTTCCTTGGCCAGCAGCGCCCGGGCCCCGGGGCCCTCCAGACGGATCACGGTGCGGGCGTGGCCGAGGTCGGTGACGGCCAGGGTCGGCTCTTCGGCCACAGCGGCCTCCAGGCGCGCGACCAGGCCCGCGCCCGGGTCCGCACCCTCGGGCGCGACCAGCAGCCAGCGCTCCGGGCCCTGCCAGAGGACCTCGCCGCCTTCGCCCGCAGTCGAATGGCCCGCCTCGGGCAGCGCCAGCCCGAGCACCGACTGCACGGCGGCGGCCGCCGCCGCGCGGCTCTCGGGAAAGCCGGAGAGCAGGGCCAGGGCCAGGCCGCGGCGCTCGCTCAGGGTGACGGCGGGCTCGCCGGGCGCGCCGAAGCGGCCGGGCGCGTCGTGGCCGCTCAGGGCCGAGAGCCGTTCGGCGGGGCGGGGGCCAGCAAGGGAGGTGTCAGCCACGGAGGCGCTCTCCTTCCGGATCGATGAAGCAGGGCGCCGTCACCTCGACGGCGACCGTGCGGTTGCGCAAGGGGTAGGCGGCGTAGAGCGGCCGGCCGGCGCGCGCCTGGCCGCCGCACAGCAGGGCCAGCGCGATCGGCTTGCCCAGGTTCTCGCTCCAGGTCACCGAGGTCACGTGGCCGAGCTTGCGGATCGGCCCCTGGCCGGCGGTGGGCGCCAGCTCCGGCCCCTCGACCAGGATCGCGCCGGCGTCGATGCGGGTGCGGCCGTCGCTCGGCACCAGGCCGACCAGGCGCGGCCGCTCGGGGTCGGCCAGCCCTTCGCGCTCGAGCAGGCGGCGGCCGACGTAGTGCTTGCGGGTGCCGGCCATGCGGCCGAGCCCCAGGTCCTCCGGCGTCGTGCGCCCGTCGAGCTCCTGCCCGGCGACATGGCCCTTCTCGATGCGCAGCACCGCCATCGCCTCCAGGCCGTAGGGGATGACCTCCAGCTCCCGGCCCGCCGCCATCAGCGCTTCCCAGACGGCGGTGCCGTGGTCGGCCGCGACGTTGACCTCGTAGGCCAGCTCGCCCGAGAAGGAGATCCGGAAGATGCGCACCGGCAGGCCGGCGATCCGGCCCTCGGCGATGCCCATGAAGGGCAGGGCCTCCTTGTCGAGCGCGCAGCCCTCGACCGCCCGCTCCAGCAGCGCGCGGCTGCGCGGACCGGCGACGGCGATGCCGGCCCACTGGTCGGTGACCGAGGCGACCGAGACCCTGAGCTCCGGCCAGACCGCCTGGAGCAGGAACTCCAGGTGCGCCATGACCGCCGCGGCGCCGCTCGTGGTCGTGGTCATGAAGTAGCGGTTCTCGGCGAGGCGCGAGGTCGTGCCGTCGTCGAAGACGTGGCCGTCCTCGCGCAGCATCAGGCCGTAGCGCGCGCGCCCGACCTTCAGGGTCGAGAAGATGTTGCAGTAGACGCGGTCGAGGAAGGCCGCGGCGTCCGGGCCCTGGATGTCGATCTTGCCCAGGGTCGAGACGTCGCACAGGCCGACCGCGCTGCGGACGTGCCTGGCCTCGCGGTTCTGCGCCTCGAACAGGCCCTCGCCCGCCTTGGGGTAGTAGCGCGGCCGCAGCCACAGGCCGGCCTCGATCATCGAGGCGCCGGCGGCGACGTGCCAGTCGTGCAGCGGCGTGCGCCGCACCGGCTTGAAGGCGCGCCCGACCTCGCGGCCGGCAAAGGCGCCGAGCGTCACCGGCGTGAAGGGCGGGCGGAAGGTCGTGTGGCCGACCTCCGGCACGCTCAGGCCGCGCAGCTCGGCCAGGATCGCCAGGCCGTTGACGTTGGCGGTCTTGCCCTGGTCGGTGCCCATGCCGAGCGTCGTGTAGCGCTTGAGTTGCTCGGCCGAGCGGTAGCCCTCGCGGTTGGCGAGGCCGAGGTCCTCGACGGTGACGTCGTCCTGGATGTCGACGAAGCGCTTACCGCCGCGCACCGCCGGCGGCGGGCAGGCGAAGAGCGCCAGCGGCACCGCCTCCGCCTCGGCACCGGGCTCCGGCTGGGTCGCGGGCGCCGGCTGGGCCGGGCTCTCGTGGCCGCAGGCGGCGGCCGCCTCGGCGCCGGCCGCGAAGCCCTGGGCCAGGCAGTCGGCCAGCGCGAAGGAGCCGGCGCAGGCGCCGATGGAGCGGTGCCCCTGCGGGTTGGCGCCGGGCCGGAAGGCCAGCAGCCGCGGGTCCCACTCGGTCCGGCCGCCGACGTGACTGTGCAGGTGCAGGGTCGGCGTCCAGCCGCCGGCCACGCACAGCAGGTCGCAGGCCAGGAAGTCGGCGGCGCCGCCCCAGGCCTTCTCCGACAGCGGCGCGATCTCGACGCCGGCCAGCCGGCCGCTGCCGTGGGCGCGGGCGACGGCCCGGCCGCTCAGCACCTCGATGCCGAGGGCGCGGGCCAGCGCCGCCTCGGCCGGGTCGGGCCGGGGGTCGACGACGGCGGCGACCTCGATGCCAACCTCCAGCAGCGCCGGCAGCTCGGCGTAGGCGGCGTCGTGGGTGGCGAAGAGCACGGCCGTGCGGCCGGCCTGGACGCCGAAGCGCCGGGCATAGGTGCGCGCCGCCCCGGCCAGCATGACCCCCGGCAGGTCGTTGTTGGCGAAGACCAGCGGCCGCTCGATGGCGCCCGCCGCCAGCAGGATGCGGCGCGCCCGCCAGAGGTGCAGGCGCTGGCGCGGCTCGCCCGCCTCGGGCGCGGCCTTGTGGTCGGCGACCCGCTCGACCAGGCCGGCGACGCCGCCGTCGTAGAGGCCGAAGGCGGTGGTGCGGACCAGCAGCTCGACGTTGGGCAGGCTCGCCAGCTCGGCCTCGGCCGCGGCGATCCAGTCCGGGCCTGACTCGCCGGCCACCGACTGGCCGTTGGTCAGCAGCTGGCCGCCGAGCCGGAAGTCCTGCTCGGCCAGCACCACCCGGGCGCCGGCGCGCCCGGCCGCCAGCGCCGCGGCCAGGCCGGCCGGCCCGCCGCCGACCACCAGCAGGTCGCAGAAGCCGTGGCGCTTCTCGTACCTGTCGGGATCGGCCGCCTCGGCGGCGCGGCCGAGGCCGGCGGCCTTGCGGATGAAGTGCTCGTAGACCATCCAGGCGCGCCGGGTCGGGCCCATGAAGGTCTTGTAGTAGAAGCCGGCCGGGATGAAGGGGGCGGCCAGCTGGTTGAGCGCGCCCAGGTCCCACTTCAGCGACGGCCAGGCGTGCTGGCTCGTCGCCTCCAGCCCGTCGTAGAGCTCGGCGACCGTGGCGCGCGTGTTCGGCTCACGCCTTGCACCCGAGCGCAGCTCGACCAGGGCGTTCGGCTCCTCCGGCCCGGCCGAGAAGACGCCGCGCGGCCGGTGGTACTTGAAGGAGCGTCCGACCAGCCGCACGCCGTTGGCGAGCAGGGCCGAGGCCAGGGTGTCGCCCGGATGGCCGCTGTAGGCCTTGCCGTCGAAGGTGAAGGCGAGGCTGCGCCCCTGGTCGACGAGGCCGCCGCCCAGCGCTCCGCGAGGTGTCCGGAAGGGCTGGGTCATTCCGCGCTCTCCCCGGCGGCCGCTGCGCCGCGCGCGGATTCGGCGCCGAAGATCTCGTGGCTCAGGGTGTCGCGCTCGACGACCAGCCACTGGCGGCAGCCCTGGGCGTGGTGCCAGTACTCGCGGAAGCGGCCGCGCGGGTTGTCGCGCAGGTAGACGTAGTCGAACCAGGCCTCGAGCGGCGCCTCCTCGGCCGGCCGCCGCAGCGAGGCGTCGCCGAGATAGCTGAACTCGCTGTGGTCTCGCGGTCCGCAGAAGGGGCAGGGGATGCGCAGCATGGGGCGGTCCTAGGGGGCTTTCTCGGTCGTCATCGCCGCGAAGGCGGGGCTCTCACTCGTCATCCCCGCGAAAGCGGGGATCCATACGCCGGTACGGCAAGCGCGGACCCAGCGGGGTACGTGCCGGCCTCGCATGCCCATGGATCCCCGCTTTCGCGGGGATGACGGAAAGGGGGGGCAAGAGCGGCGTGCATCATCTCCCTCCCCCTCAATGCAGGTTCGGCTGCGGCCCGTGGCCGCTTTCGTCGATCGTCCGGCCGCTGCGGAAGCGCTCCAGGGACAGCGCCTCGTTCAGGCGGTGCGGCCGGTCCTCGGCGATGGTGTGGGCGAAGACCCAGCCGCTGCCCGGCGTCGCCTTGAAGCCGCCGTAGCACCAGCCGCCGTTGAGGTAGAGGTTGGCCAGCGGCGTCTTGCCGATGATCGGGCTGCCGTCCATGGTCATGTCCATGACGCCGCCCCAGTGGCGCAGCAGCCGGGTGCGCGCGATCGCCGGCATCATGGCGATGCCGATCGACACGACCTCCTCGACGACCGGCAGGTTGCCGCGCTGGGCGTAGGAGTTGTAGCCGTCGAGGTCGCCGCCGAAGACCAGGCCGCCCTTGTCCGACTGGCTGATGTAGAAGTGCCCGGCGCCGAAGGTCACCACGTGGTCGACCAGCGGCTTCAGGCCCTCGGTGACGAAGGCCTGCAGCACGTGGCTCTCGATCGGCAGGCGCAGGCCGGCCATCTCGGCGAGGCGTCCCGTGTTGCCGGCGACCGCGAGGCCGAGCTTGCCGCAGCCGATGAAGCCGCGCGTCGTCTCGACCCCGACGACCCGGTCGCCCTCGCGCCGGATGCCGGTCACCTCGCAGTTCTGGATCAGGTCGACGCCCAGGGAGTCGGCGCCGCGCGCCAGGCCCCAGGCGACGGCGTCGTGGCGCGCCGTGCCGGCGCGGCGCTGCAGCAGCCCGCCGTAGACCGGAAAGCGCGCGTTCTCCAGGTCGACATGCGGGCAGAAGGCGCCGACCTCCGCGCGGGTCAGCAGGTCGGAATCGATGCCCGACAGGCGCATGGCGTTGCCGCGCCGGGCGTAGGCGTCCATCTGCCCGTCGGAGTGCGCCAGGTTGAGCACGCCGCGCTGCGAGAACATGACGTTGAAGTTGAGCTCGGCCGACAGCCCCTCCCACAGCTTCAGGGAGTGCTCGTAGAAGGGCGCGTTGCCGTCCAGCAGGTAGTTCGAGCGCACGATCGTCGTGTTGCGCCCGGTGTTGCCGCCGCCCAGCCAGCCCTTCTCCAGCACCGCCACGTTGGCGATGCCGTGGTTCTTGGCGAGATAGAAGGCCGTCGCCAGCCCGTGCCCGCCGCCGCCGACGATGACCACGTCGTAGCGGCTCTTCGGCTCCGGCTCCCGCCAAGCCGGCGCCCAGTCGCGATGGCCGGAGAAGGCGTGGCGGACCAGGGCGAGGGCGGAGTAGCGCGACATGCGGCGGACCCGTGCGGGGTGGGCGTCGCGGCGAAGGATGACACAAACGGTGCGGAATGCAATGCCAGTGTTACGGACGTTTCATCCTCTACAACTTACACTAGTTTACTGGCCTCGGGAACAAAGGACTCCACCGCTTACCACTCTGAGCTGTAGAGGAAGAGTGGAGAATCGGCAGAGTATTGTTCGGTACGGTAGTGGGGAGCACGACCAAAAGGCCGAGTCCACCATACCCGAGCGGATTGTCCCTATAAATCCGACTTCCGAGGTCAGTGCATAGCGACCTAGCCCGGAGATAGCTGTCCTCCGACGGCCAGCCAGCACCAGATGCAGGGAAGGCGAACGCCTCGTCTCCAATGAGCTCACAGGCTCTAAAGGCGAAATCATTTGGCGTAAAATCAAGATCGGCCAGTAGGTCTCTGGCAATTCCCGTAGAAATTAGTGACACAACACGCACCTTGACCCCCTCGAGAATGCTGCCGTTCGTCTGGAAGAACTCCTTCAGGTTCCTTTCTAGTGACTTGCCCGTTGCAGCTATGTCGTCTATAACCACGACCATTGATGCCGCACCATTTCTTCTAACATGTTCGGAATACATTGCCGGGAATGCAGACCGTTCAATAATGTTCCTTGCCGGCAGCCGGTTCTCTTCAGCAAACATTGACGCGTAGCTTGCGCCGCTTTTTCCGGCGCCATCGACATACGTCATTAACACGTCCGAGCGCATCTGGTTTCTTCTGCGCTGTACGAACTCAGGAAGTTCCGGCCTTAACAGATCATAAGCTTCACGTAGCTTTGATCTAACGAGCGCCTCACTATAGAATCGAAGCTTTTGAAGAATGCGAAATAGGCAGCGTTGGTCGCGGGGATTCTCAACCTGTTCACACCAGCTCCGAATCGCATCAGTCCCTATGTGCATTCCTCTGTACGGGGGCCAGCCCTTGGCGAGCGAGACGATCTCTTCGGACAGTATGCGCGCGTCATTCTCTTCGTCTAGCATAGCCTTCGCTAACTCCTGCCTCATGGAGTCCGCCACCAGCTGCCTAGCTCCAACGTCTACAAGCCATAACCGGAAGATCGGCAAGACGAAATCAAGCGCCCCATCTTTTTCTTCCAAAACTTCTCGCCTGATGAGGTCATCTACTACAAGCCTTATTTCAGTGTCTGAAACAGGGATGCCGCCTTTGTTGTCTACTAGAGACGCTAACGATAAAGTCTGCTGCTTGCGGAGGGTTCGCGCGGCGGTTAACAGTACACGCATCCTGCGCAAGACATCAGGCTCCCGCTCCTCTAGGGCTACTGGGATACCGTCCTGCCACAAGTGAGCAAATGAATTAGCCCCCAGGACCGAAACTTCGCTTTCAACTGCACGCCTGATCTCTTTCTGCGTAATGTCGGCGTCTCGTTCTTCGATCGCATAGCGAACTGTAGCCGCACACACGATCTTGGCAAAGTACGGGTTCCCATTTGTTACGTTAAAGATTTCACCGATCGCGTCTTCGTGCCAATTAATAACTTGCGATGTTGGCTGCGTCACAAGAAGTTGAAAATCCTGCCATTCATCTTCGCGTGAGTAATAATCAAGATTGAACCTAAAAAAATTGTTCAGTTTCTGTCCTTGCCGATCCATGATGAACGGCATATTTTCCCCGCCCACAAGCACCACGCAAACATTCTTGCACCTTGATAGCGCGCGCAGATTTGCAAAGAACGTCTCTGCCAGATTGCCACGCATGTAAAGTTCTTGGTGAATTTCGTCGAACTCATCAAGGACGATGACAAGTTTCTTGTCGGGTGAAAGCTTGCGGGCGGCTTCGGCAACTTGAACCAGCCCTGACAACGATCCGTCATAGGAACGTTTCTCGATGACGAAGCTGTTGGGAAGTGTTTCGAAAATGAACTCCTCAATGCCTTCACCGAGCTGTTTCATTGAGGTGCTCGCGTCGGAATGCGCGACGGCGCCCCAAAGAATATAGTGGTAGGATAGCGTATGGTTTGCGGCCTTTTCTACAGAGAAGTCCGCCACTGCCTTAACTAGCGACGTTTTCCCGACGCGCTTCTGTCCGGTGACATAGAATGGCTCCATTGGTGATCGAAGCAGCTTGCTCGCTAGCAGACGGAGTTTTTCGGTTCTGCCGACAAATTGGTCTCCTTCGGCGACTTCTGTGCTGTATGGTGTCCAATACTCTAGCGATTGCCAATCGACCTTCGACGATTGAGTCAGTACCTCAAATTCAAGAAGAGCGTCTTTTCGGTTCGGATTGCCAATTTCACCCCACGTCACCTCAAGTATCCCGTGAAACTTCTCTATAGGCGCGACCACCATGACATCAAGCGTAACGGAAAAATCTCCTGGCAGGACGTTCCCTAATGCGATGGTGTGATTAGCAAGTATAATCTCCGATTCTTCGGTGGCGGCGGAGATCTGAAGGTTCGTTGCCATGCCGGGGCCGGTATTCCGCATTGGAACAACAATCTCGACTTCGCGTTCGGGCTCATAAAGAGGGTACCGCTTCTGAAGTTCTCTTGATGCGGTGCCGCTTCGCTCTATTCGTGTGGTGAATCGGCCGCGAATTGTATGAAGGAAGCTATCCAGTGCAACTTCTGCGTGAGAGAGGAAGGGATCCAGGTAGTCGCTAGATAGGAAAGTGCCGATTGATTGAGATGTTTCTTTCGCTTCTGCGATCGCCGATTGGCATTCTTCGGCGTCGACGAGTAGGCTTGCCTCAAGAGAATGCACCTTGCGCAATCGGCCAGTCACAACTTCGACCAATTTCTTGACCTCGTTCAGACCGAATGGCTCCAGATAGATCCGTGCAATACTATGGTTGAGGTTTCCGAGTATGCGGCGCTGGGCTGTCAGGAGAGCATCTAGGTCGCCCGGCGAGGTGCGCAGTGGTTGAACCAGCTCACAAATTGTCTTATGGGCGGTTAACAATCGCTCAAACTTTTCGTAACTTTGTGACTTCTTCTCGATCTTTAAGTAGTCGAGGATTTCCGGTATAGCGGCTGCACAAAGCGTTACGATATGACGCACTAGCTGATTTTGCGCGTTGGCTTCGGGAATTAGATCCCTGATAGCCAAGCAGCGAACGAGTACGATGGCTGCTTGTCTGTGGTGGCTTGGCTGTTCAGAGAGTAGTGCGATTGCGTCGGCGACCGAGCCCTTCGCGCCTTCGTCTTCCGCCTGGCTAAAGAGCCATTGTCGAAGTAAGGTGCGCGCGCTCGCTGGTTCCTGCGGATTATCGCGGATGACAGATTCTATATCAGTTAGAGCGATCATTGGTGCCCTCCCCTCGCTTGCGCCAGTCTGCCAGAGCGCGTGCAAAGTGCAAACTACCTAAGGTACATCTGTGCCTCCATTGCATCGCTCAAGTTTTTCGGCCGGGGGTGGCGCGAGGTGGATGGCTGCGCTTCGCTTCGGGCCCGTCCTGTGCGGAGGCTGAACCGATCGCCCGGCCAGAAACGATCGATTCGCCCTTGAGCCGAGGGACCCGAACCGCTACCTAGGGCGCCCTCCGCCGACTTGGCTGCCTGCGCGCCGACTAGGCGGGGCGTCATTCGCGGATCCCTTGCGCCGGCCGTGGCCGGCGTCGGGTTCGGTCTCTGGTTGGGGAGGAGGGGCATGCCTGACGGCACCCGCTTCCGTGCGGGGACGGGCTTGGGGGTACCGAGCACCTTTCCCGCCGAAGAGTTCGACGGCCCCGGCGGCGTTGTGCGCGCCGACGCGGGGACCGCGCAGCTCGACCACTTCATCGAGCGCGACGGCGTGCGCTGCGCCGGCGTGCACCTGATCGTCGACCTCTACGAGGCCGAGCGGCTCGACGAGATGGCGCACATCGAGGCGACGCTCAGGCGCTGCGTCGAGGCGGCGGGCGCGACCCTGCTGCACATCCACCTGCACCCCTTCGAGGTCAATGGCGGCGTCTCCGGCGTCGCGGTGCTGGCCGAGAGCCACATCTCGATCCACACCTGGCCGGAGCGGGGCTATGCCGCGCTCGACGTCTTCATGTGCGGCGACGCGCGGCCCGAGGCCTGCGTACCGGTGCTGCGCGAGGCCTTCCGGCCCAAGGAGCTGGCGGTCGACGACTTGCTGCGCGGCAAGGATGCCTAGCCGCCGGGAGGGGGCCGGCGGCCGCTGGATCGAGGAGACGGTGACCGAGGCCGAGGGCCTGCGGACATCGCTGCGTGCCGAGCGGGTGCTGCACGAGGAGCGCTCGGACCACCAGGATCTCGTGCTGTTCGAGAACCGGACCTTCGGGCGCGTGCTGCTGCTCGACGGCGCGATCCAGGTGACCACGGCCGACGAGTGGGCCTATCACGAGATGCTGGCCCACGTGCCGCTCTTCGCCCACGGGGCGGCGCGGCGCGTGCTGGTCGTCGGCGGCGGCGACTGCGGCCTCGCCCGCCAGGTGCTGCGCCATCCGGAGGTCGAGCGGCTGGTCCAGGTCGAGATCGACCCGGCGGTGGTGGAGTTCTCCAAGACGCACTTCCCGGCGTTCACCGGCCCCGTGATGGGCGACCCGCGCTTCGAGCTGGTGATCGCCGACGCGGCACGCTTCCTCGCCGAGACGGCGGGGGAGTCGGACGGCGAGCGCTTCGAAGCGATCCTGGTCGACTCGACCGACCCCCAGGGACCCGGCGCCGCGCTCTTCACCCGCGACTTCTACGCCGGCTGCCGGGGCTGCCTGGCGCCGGGCGGCCTGCTGGCGACCCAGAACGGCAACCCCTTCCTGCAGGCCGGGGAGCTGCGGTCGTCGGTCGGGCACTTGCGGGCGCTCTTCGCCGACGCCGGCTGCTACCTGACCGCCGTGCCGAGCTACACCGGCGGCCACCTGGCGCTCGGCTGGGCGACCGACGATCCGGCGCTGCGCTGGGTTCCGGAGGCGGAGCTGGCGGCGCGCCACCGGGCGGCCGGCGACTTTCCGACCCGCTATTGGATGCCGGCGGTCCAGCGCGCCGCCTTCGCCCTGCCGCGCTTCATCGCGGAGATCGTGGAGGGGTAGGGGCGGGGCCGCTGGCGTGGCGTCGGGGCCTGCACGCTTCGCGGTTCGACAGGCTCACCGTGAAGCGACGGGAGGGCCGGCGTCGGCGGCCGCCACGCCGCTCATTCCTTTTCGTGCGTCATCCCGGGCGCTAGGCGAGCCAGAAAGCCTGGAACAGGCTTTCGGCTTCGCGAGCCTCGCGACCCGGGATCCAGGGGCGCTAGGCGGCGAGTCCGGGCGCCTGGATCCCGGACAGCTCGCCTTGCCGACGAAATCGAAGATTTCGGGCAAGGCGGCTTCCGGGATGACGGTCGATGCGGGGCAGGGACGACAGACGGCGCGCTCAGACTTCCTCGCCCCTTCCCGAGCGTCATCCTGTTCCCGGGGCGCCCGACGGGGTAGAACCTCGGGTGCGATCCCTACTGGAGCCAGCAGCCCATGACCGACCTTTCAGCCCCCGACGCCCCGACAGCCGACGCCCCGACACCCGACACCCCCGCACCCGACACCCGGATCCTCGACAGCCGGGCTCTCGACGACCTGCCCCTCGATGCCCTGACCAAGGGCATCCCCGCCGCCGCGGGGCGGCTCCGTCTCGGCGAGGTCGGGGCGCAGGGCTGGAACGTCCTGGCCGAGGACCTGCCGCTGCCGGTGGCGGTGCTCAAGGACTCGGCGCTGGCGCACAACGGCCGCTGGATGGCGCGCTTCCTGGAGGCCGGCGGGGCGGTCATCGCGCCGCACGGCAAGACGACCATGGCGCCGCAGCTGTTCGCGCGGCAGCTCGCCGAGGGCGCCTGGGCGATCACCGTAGCGACGGTGCAGCAGCTCGAGGTCTGCCGCCGCTTCGGCGTGCGGCGCGTGGTGCTGGCGAACCAGCTGGTCGGGCGCCAGGCGATCCGGGCGGTGCTCGACGCCCTGGCCGCCGACCCCGGCTTCGAGGTCCTCTGCCTGGTCGATTCCCTGGAGAACGTCGCCCAGCTCGAGGCCGCGGTGGCCGCGCGCGACCTCGGGCGGCCGCTGAATGTGCTGCTCGAGGGCGGCGTCGCCGGCGGGCGCACCGGCTGCCGCGACCGCGAGTCGGCGCTGGCCGTGGCGCGCGCCGTGCGGGCGGCGCCGCACCTGGCGCTGGCCGGGGTCGAGGGCTTCGAGGGGCTGATCCAGGCCGGGACCCCGGAGGCCCGCGAGGCGGCGGTCGCGGTCTTCCTCGACTTCCTGGCGGAGCTCGCGGAAGCCTGCGACGCCGAGGGCCTGTTCGAGCGCTCGCCGGTGCTGCTGTCGGCCGGCGGCTCGACCTTCCACGACCTCGTGGTCAAGCGCTTCGGGCGGGTGGGTCTGGGCCGGCCGACCCAGGTGCTGACCCGCAGCGGCTGCTACGTGACCCACGACTCCGGGACCTACATCGAGGCCTTCGAGCGCCTCGCCGCCCGCTCGCCCGAGCTGGCCGCCGTCGCCGAGCCGCTGCAGCCGGCCCTGGAGGTCTGGAGCTACGTCCAGTCGCGCCCCGAGCGCGGCAAGGCGATCCTCGGCTTCGGCAAGCGCGACGCCGGCATCGACGCCGGGCTGCCGCTGCCGCAGGCCTGGCACCGGCCGGGCCGGCAGGACGGGCCCCAGCCGCTGCCGCCGGGCCACCGGATCCTCGGCCTGCACGACCAGCACGCCGAAATGGCGGTGCCCGAGGACAGCCCGCTCGCCGTCGGCGACCTGGTCGCCTGCGGCATCTCCCACCCCTGCACCACCTTCGACAAGTGGCGGGTGCTCTTCACCGTCGACGAGGCCTACGGCGTGACCGGCGCGGTCGCGACCTTCTTCTGAGGGTCGGGGGCGGGGCCGCCAGCGCCTTCACGCCCCTCGACAAGCTTCTGTAATCGGGTGCAAGCAAGAAAGCATCCTTGGGG